>CACXYG010000050.1 GCA_902771745.1 uncultured Erysipelotrichaceae bacterium
ATCAGATAAAAGCTAGTTTCATTTCTTGGAATATAGGTGTTTCTTATCTGTGGCGATGGAATCTATGTCATTTGTCGCATTTAATATGAAAGGTAACAAAATTAATCTTCCGTTATTTTTCATGTGTAAAATCTTTGATTTCATATATGACTTAGATTAATATATATAGATATAGAACCACTCTCCTACCATGCAAAACTATGAGAAAAAAGGAGAATATTGTTATGGCCAAATTAGCAAAAAGAAATAGAGCTCCAATCCAGAAGCTTGATTACAGCAAGAAGTTACCAGAAATGATTTATTTAGATGAACTCGCCTATGGTGAAGTCCATCCTCTCAAACTCACCAAGGCTATGGATAGCCAGGTGGATGAATATGTCTATTGTGGTAAGTTACACCAGGGTGAAATCAAATTCTTAGCTGGTGATAAGTTGGATTGCCAGATTCCTGATATCGATGGTTTTAACCACGGCTATACCTTAGAAGGTCTTGCCAATGACATTTTTGAAGTTCAGGCTGCTTTAGATATCTATTCCTCTGTTGAAAAGAGAACTTTCAACTACACCAAGAATGATTCTAAGCTCGTCTTCAAGGGTGACAAGAAGAAAGACTACGCCATCTATATCCGCTTCTATGATAACTGCGTCGGCAACATCAACAACCGTTGGGCTGTTATCTTCGCTGAAGAGAAGTAAATTACAATTTGAAACATGAAAGAGAGCACTACATTGCTGTAGTGCTCGTTTTCAATGGCTTTGATTTATATAGTAATCAAAACTTTCTTCTAAGAAAGAACGAATGGCGTTATCTACTTCTTTATCTAGTTTTGAGATTCTACCTTTGTCGATAATTAAAGGATTGATGAATCTCTTTTTTGATGAGATCTTATAAGAAGTGTTACTAGAAGGCGTTTCTTCTTTCTTGATCTTGGATAGTGATCTAAAGTCTAACCAATCTTCTTTAGATTCTTTATTAGATAAGAGTTTAATAATGACTTCCTTTTCTGTGGTATATAAGTCATCCTCTGTTAGAATTCCTTTTTCAATCTGCCTTTTTAGCATACGGGCAAGATACTCCATCCCGTATCGGTCCTCATCTGTGACATAGATATGAGAGTTCTTCAAAGTTAGAAGCGTAAACTTCTTAGCGATATCCTGATGCTGGAAAGCGAGTTCTTCAACACCCTCTTCATTGAGAGTGACTTTTAAATCATCATAGAGTTCTTGAATCTCTTCTAGTGAGGCAAACTGATAGTTATATAGGTTATGAAGCGTATATTCTAACCGGTCAGCCGAAAGTCTAGGAGAATCATTATCCGCAATCGGATAAAGATGATAATCATCAACATCACTGGTCTCTAAATGCAGTTTAGTTAATTCTTCCTGGATAACATCATCTCTCTTTATTAATAAGGAAGTTCTTTCCTCGGTTGCTTCTTGTTTATCATGGTCGCCTTTTAAAAAGTCGATGACATGCGCAAAACTAGGAGTGGCAATATCATGAAATAGACCAGCTAGAGTCATCTTTTCATCGTGAGTGAAATGATAGACGATCAAAGCGACTCCAAGAGAATGCTCAAAACGAGAATACTTATCAAAATCCTTATAAAAAGGAAAAGAGGTATACTCCATACCACAGTGCATACCTACTTCATCGATTCTATTTAATTCTTCGCTCTTGAAAAACGGAACTAAGAAAGAAGGAATCTTATGATGATAGATCTTTAATACTTGATCAAGATTACTCATGTTTCTTTTTCTGACAATCGGGACAGACACCATAGATTTCAATGTTCTGATCCTGTAAGACAAAACCAGTCTCTTTTTCGATTTCTTCGTTGACGTGATGATAAGGACATCCCTCTAATGGCACTCTTTTATGACATTTGGTGCAGACAAGGATATGCTGGTCTTCATCCTTGATCAAAGAAAAGACGTTTTCTTTTTTATCATTGACCTCTCTTTTGACAAGACCTGCTTCCTCAAAAGCGTTCAAGGTACGATAGACAGTGGAAAGATTGATATCCTTCTTTTTAAAAGAATAGAAGATCTCTTCCGCCGTCACAGGATAAGAATACTTCTCTAAGACATCTAGGATCAATTGGCGATTTTTGGTTCTCTTTAAACCGGTGTGTTCAAATGCGTTTTCGTTCATATGTTACTATTTTCTAATTTTTTACTTGCAAAATCAACAACAGGCTAGTATATTTTCAAATGCAAATCATTTGCAAATGATAAAAACAAGAAAGGATACATAATGAAAAAGAGTTCATTGTTAATTACTTTAGTTACGTTATTACCATTAGTTGGCTGCGGTCAGAGCGACAACAGCAACACCATCTACACCTCCTTCTATCCTATTTATGATTTAACCAAGAGAATCGTCGGTGACAAGTTCGAAGTCAAGAACTTAACTCCCGTTGGTACTGAACCACACGATTATGAACCAAAAGCCAGTGAAGTTGCTGGTATGAGTGATTCCAAAGCCTTATTCTTAAATGGTTTAGGCTTAGAGCATTGGGAAGACGAACTTCCAGAGAATTTATCCAAAAAGACCTATGTCGTTACCGAAGACATTGAAACTTTGTCGATTGATAACGTTACTGATCCACACGTCTGGTTATCCCCAAAGAACGCCATTAAGGAGATGAGCAATATTTTATCTACTTTAAAGGAATTAGATGTTGCTAATTACAGCTATTATGAGGATAATTACAATAAGGCTGTTACAGAGTTCAACGCTTTGGATGCTGAATTTAAAACCACCATTGATGGTTTAAGCAACAAATACCTTGTTGTCTCCCACGCCGCCTTTGGTTATTTATGCAACGAATATGGTCTTACTCAGATCTATGTTCGTGGCTTAGAACCAGATGATGAACCAACCTCTAAGGAATTAGAAGCCATCATCGAACAGGTCAATACCTATAACATCACCACCATCTTCTATGAAGAATTAGTTTCTCCAGAAATCTCCAAGAAGATCGCTGATGAAACGGGTGTTAAGACCGATACTTTAAATCCTATGGAAGGCTTAGAACAAGAAGAACTCGATGCCGGTGAGAACTATCTCACAGTCATGAGAGATAACTTGGCTAAGATTAAGGAAGCTTGTAAGTAAACATGATCCAATTTGAGCACGTGTCTTTTTCCTATCCTGATACCCCCGTCTTGAATGACGTGTGCTTTCATTTGGAAGAAGGACAGTTTGTCGGTATTCTTGGCCCCAATGGTGGTGGTAAGTCTACCTTTTTACGTCTTGCCTTAGGTCTTTTAAAACCAAGTTCTGGAACAATCACCAGAACCGATAAAAAGATTTCTTATATTGCACAAACAACCGCCATCTCCGATACCTCTTTCCCTGCGACAGTGGAAGAAGTCATCGCTCTTGGTCTAGTCGATTCTAAAATTAAACTCAACTTCCGTGAAAGAAAGAAAAAAGTCAAAGAAATCATGGAGAAAGCAAACCTCACTCCTTTCCGTAAACGTTTGGTCAATGAATTGTCTGGTGGGCAATTACAACGAGTCAAAATTGCCAAAGCCTTGATCAGTGAACCCTCTTTGTTAGTCTTAGATGAACCAGATGCCGGTATGGATGAGCAAGCACACGAAAATTTAGTCCATATCGTTCATGAACTCCATGAAAAGAAAACATCCATTCTCTTTGTCTCTCATCATCCTCATGATTTAGAAGATGCCGATGCGATTTACTTCATCGAACAGGGTCAGATCATGACCTATGAAGCTGAATTAGAAAGGGGACATCACCATGTTAACCTATAAATTCATGCAAATCGCATTTGTGGTAGCTATCCTGTTAGGTATCTCCATTCCTCTGGTTGGCAGCAGCGCTGTCTTCAAGAGATTATCCTCTAGTGGTGATGCCTTAGCACATTCCTCCTTAGCAGGCGTGGCTATCGGCCTTGCAGCCGGATTAAATCCACTACTCATCTCTATCATTACTTGTATTGTTTCCTTCTTCATCATTGAATTATTGAGAAAAAAGTTTAACAAGTATTCTGAAGTTGGCGTTGCTGTTGTCCTCTCGGCAGCAATCGGTATCGCCGGTATCTTATCCAGCTTTACCAGCGCTAGCAACTTCGATTCCTATCTCTTTGGCTCGATTCTTTTGATCTCGGACACCGAACTATATATCACCATCGGTTTAACCGTGGTCATTGTCTTGTTCTCTGTTATCTTCTATCCTCAGATCTTTGCCATGTTATATTCTGTCAACGAAAGCAAAGTATCTGGTATTAAAGTAAACCTCCTCACCTTTGTGCAAGACTTACTCTTATCCATTACCATCGCCATTGGGGCTAAGATTGTCGGCTCCCTGGTTGTCTCTTCTTTGGTTGTCTTACCTACGGCAATCGCCTTACAGATGAAAAAAGGCTATAAGTTCACCATGATTGCCTCTGTCTTATTCTCTGTAGGTGCTATGATCTCTGGTTTAGTCATCGCTTATTACGCGAACTTAAAACCAGGTGCAACCATCGTCACTGTCTCGGTTGCTCTCTTATTATTGATGATCATCTATCGTGGTATTCTTACCATGATCAACAATCATAAACTCAAACAATCTGAGAAGATAAAATCGCAAGAATAGACGCCCACAGCGTCTATTTTTGATATAATATCTCAATGAGGAAACTATCATGAGTGAAACTAAAAAAACAAGTCTTTTCAAGCGCATTATTCGCTTTCCAATTACGATTATCGCTTTCCTTCTAGCACTGCTTTTTAATATCTATGCTGGCTGGAACGTCTTAAAATTTGCTGTCTACAGCGAATACTATTCCATCAACACCACCTTAAACAAGAACCCTGGTCTCAATGATAACTACATCTCTCAGGGATGTCATTATCTAGAGAGCAAGAACATGTATCTTACCAGCGGTTATATGACCAGTAAGAGCAAAGCATCCAGAGTCTATGCCATCGACGAGAACCAGAACACCCATTATTGTGAAATCTACAAGAACGATAAGATCTGCACCTATCATTTTGGTGGTATGGCTATTTATAACGATTATGTCTTGATTGCCAGTGCCAGTTCTGTCTTAGTCTTAGATTTAGATACGGTCTTAACTGAAAAGAGAGCCGATGTCTTATTCTCGATTCCGGTCAACACCAATTCTTCTTTTATGTTTGCAAGAGATAATTACTGCTATGTCGGTGAGTTCCACATGGAACCAAATTTTCAAACGGACCACGAACAGGTGATGAGTGACGGTTCTACTTCTTATGCACTTGTCTCTAAATATAGTTGCGAAGCGATGTTTGATAATAATCTAGAACATAATGAAATCAAACCAGAAGCAATCTATTATATCCGCGATAAGATACAAGGCTTCTGTGTCACTTCTTCTGGTCGTTTTGTCTTATCGGATTCCTTTGGTATCGCCTCTTCTAAATTCTATATCTATCAAAACCCAACCACGGTGGATAAGACCGAAGATGAAGTTCCAACCTACTATTTAGATTCTCGTTATCTAGAAAAGACCATCACTGGTCCAGCGATGGCTGAAGATCTTGATTATTATGATGGTAAAGTCATCTATTGCTCGGAAGCTGCTTCTAACAAATACATCTTTGGCAAACTCTTCTACTACACTGATATTAATGGTTTAAGCATTGAATAAGTAAGCAAAATAAATGGTGAAGTCCTGTGAGACTTCACCATTTTCATTAAGCGACTTTTGGTTTCTTGAGATTGACGGATAAACGGTAGGAAAGTTCTTTGTTAGCAAACTTCTTACCTTCCATCTTACAGACTCTCTGACAGGCGTGTTTGCCACTGATCAAGGCGATTGGTAAACCACCAGGTGGCATGATCCACTGACCGGCGATGACAAAGTTATGCAAACCTTTGATGAGACCTGGTCTCATCAAGCCTTTGGTAAACTTGGTGGTGATGAAGGACATATAAGAGCCCATATAGGCGTTGGTATATCTTTCATAGGTCAAAGGAGTGGTGACATCGATCAAATCGATTTCCCCATCGAGTAAGCCCATCTTATCCTTTAAGATAGAAAGGATGAATTCACCAAGTTTCTTCTTTTCCGCAAGGTATTCTTCTCTTGGAAGAGCCTTGAGGGTGGTATAGACAAGTTCATTGGCAGGAAGAAGGACCGTCAATAAGGTTTCACCATTTAATGTTGGTAAAGACTTATCGAAGGAGAAGTTTCTGATGCCAACGTGATTGGTTGGCTTACCCCATAAGGAGAATTCTTTCACCTTGAAGTCCATCATCTTTGGATAATCGTTCAAGTTACGCTTGGTCTTAAAGGCAAGCATGACGGAAGTATTGATTGGCGAAGCAACAGGATCAGCAAACTGAGCCTTGAACTCTTCATCCTCATATTTACCTTCCAACAACTTGTTTAAGGTATGAGCGGCATCGCAGGCAGCGATGACATAGTCAGCTTTGACAATCTCACCATTTTCAAGTTCAACACCCTTGGCGTTGTCATTCTCAATGACAATTCTCTTAACAGGAGCATTTAAGTGTAAGACACCACCAGCATGCGTGAACTTGCTAGCAACTCTCTTCATGAGTTCTAAAGAACCACCTTCAATCATACCGGCATCTTTCTTGGAGACAGCCTGGCAGACATAGAAGAAGGAGTGGATGTTATAGTTACCTTCCATGAAACGGTTGATGATTTCACCGAGTTCCTTGTTGTGGAATCTCTGGATATATTCTTCGACCGAGATGTGCTTATAGTGTAAGAATGGATAAGCGGCTGGAAGCATAGAGATACCAAATGGAATGAACTCAAACATGTTCATGTGGTCAAGAGGTTTCTTGGCAGGAACATGGATGGTCCGGTAAGCTCTGATGGTGTTGATGAAGGAACGGATGTTCTTTCTGTCTTCAGGGAAGAAGGTTACCATTTCGTTATATAACTTATCGATATCGCTCCAGAAGGTGAAGATACGACCATCGTCTAAAGCGAATTTGGTGATGTACTCTGTTTCAAAGACAGCTGGATTGCCGTCAAAGGCACCGATATGTTCCCAAAGAGGATATAACTCACTTCTAGGATTGGTACCAACGATCCAGTGGGCACAGCCATCGATATACTGACCACGTCTGGTCCAACCGGTACACTCACCACCAGGAATAGAATGCTTCTCGAAAATTTCTACATCAAAACCATTGTCCAAGCAGTAGATACCTGCGGTCAAACCGGAAACGCCGGCGCCAACAATGATGATTTTCTTTTTTGTTAAATTGGAATAATTCATATCGGTATATTATTACAAAAAAAGCGAAACAATTAAATGAAAGAATTGTTTTGCTCGAAACTAGTGTTTATATAATTATACTATTTGTTATTGATAAAACCAACAGTTTGTAACAATTCACGATTATTAGTTTCGACTAACCATTTTTACGGATGTAAAAGTAGAAACGATTTCGTTTATAGTTTCGTAATTTTTGAATGAAATATTAGACATTTCGAGCAATAAAAAATTAAGAAATATTGAAAACACAGGGATGGAAAAAGCCAACCCGAAGGTTGGCTCATGTTTACTTAGATTCTGTGTTATCCGATTCGATGGTTTCGTTAGAACCAGCCATCTGAATTTGTTCTCTTGTTCTGATGGAAAGCATGTTATCAAGAGGTTGTCTTAACTTGAAGCTGACAGCAGTAGCAAGGGCAATCTTGATGGCATCACCAAGCAAGAATGGAGTGACACAAGCCGCAAAGGCTTTGGCAAAGCTCATCTCAGTGCCGTTGACGACATTCATGGAAATCAAGAACCAGACAAGGCCAAATCCATAGATGAAGACGGTACCAGCAACCATGGCAAGAGGATACATCCAGATCTTATCTTTCTTCCAGGTGGTAAGAAGCGCCTGGGTCATAACACCGAAGATATAACCGAAGATGAAGCCACCAGTTGGACCGATTAATTTAGCAAAGCCACCAGACCAGCCAGAGAAGACTGGAACACCCATCAAACCAATCAAGATATAAAGGATGATACAGATCGGTGCTTTTTTATAATCCAGTAAAGCGCCGATGATGTAGACAACCAGTGTACCAAGGGAGATTGGGACGAGCGTGCCAAGGGGAATGCTGATTGGAGCAAGAACACATAAGACTGCGGTAAAAAGTGCGATAAACGCGATATTTCTTGTTGTTTTCATAACGCCAAGAATTATAGATGAAAAATTAGATAATTACAACCTGATTTATAAAATATGTGATGAATACACAAACAAAGTTACAACGCGTAACGCTAATTGTATGTTCTATCACGTGAATGGCACGTCAATTGTAGGAGGTTGTTTTCTCTTTCTTTAAAAAATATATCACTCACCAGATACGAAATCAGGCATGACCATTTAGAAAACGTTTCATGCAAGATGGGAAAAAAAGAATAAACTCTATAGTGCACGTGAGGGATAAAAGAGTCAGTCTTTATCGATGTTTTCTGGATCTTTCCAGTCACGATAGCGCAATTTAGTGCGCTTTTTCAC
>CACXYG010000051.1 GCA_902771745.1 uncultured Erysipelotrichaceae bacterium
TGACTATTGAAAAAAATAAAAAAGAAATAAAAATCGTGTTTAATAACAAAAAGTATTTTGATTTACTTGGTGAAACACTTGGATATGTAGAAACGAAAGATTATAGCGCTATCGTTGACCTTATTAAGGATGAAAAGGACTTTAATGGAAACTTTAAAGAAGTTGACGATGTCCACGGTCACTGCCGTCAAGAAGCATCCTGGTGAACGTATCTTAACGATATCTTTAGAAGCCAATCATAACGATATTACCGAGACCAACTCTGGTTATGATCTCATTTTAGAACTCTTCCCCAATCGACCAAATGTCTATATCATCGCTTATCCTTATGGAAAAATCGTCTCGGTCTATCATGAACATACCGACATTGAAAAAGGTATTTTTGTCACCAGAAATGCCATCTATCAGTATCCAGAAGAGCGCGGTCTTTTACCAACGGACTTAAAAGAACCAGAGGAAGCAAGACCCTATCTTCCGAATGCGACCTTACGTCGCTTAAAGCATTATGTCCTAGAAGAAGGTCATGATTTGAATGAGACTCTTGTCTCTATGAGAGAGAGTAAAGAGTTATATGTCATCAAGAAAGATATTCTTTCTTTCTCTTTTGATGACCCCAACGCCAAGAAAATCAAAGCGTATCAACTCTATTCCAACTTTGTCGAAGACCAGAAGTCCATCGCCAAATTTGAAAAGGTAAAAGAGTTGATTAAATTAATCGAAAAATCTTTAAAAGTCGCTTCTAAGAAACTTAACAACTTAGAAGATGATTTAAAGACTGCTAAAGAAAAGATGCAGTATATGGAATACGGTCAGATGATTTATCTCTATCAGGGAGAAATCAAACCGGGTGATACTCTTTTGGAAAGAGATGGCTATAAGATTCCTCTTGATCCAAAAAAGACCGCACCACAAAACGCCAATGCTTATTTCAAAAAATACCAGAAGGCCAAAGCGGCCCAGGGTATTTTGGCTGACTTGATCATCAAGACAAAGGATGAGATTTCTTATTTAGAGAAGAAACTGATGGAAGCGGGTGATGGTACCCCTCGTGACATCATGGAATTGAAGTCAGAATTACTAGAAGAAGGATATATTAAGGAAAAACAGGGTAGAAATACCGTCTATAAGGTTTCTAAGAAACACCGCTATGATCCTCATTATATTGTCTTAAAAGAAGGCAAGATCGGTTTTGGTATGAATGGTCTTCAAAACGAAGAACTTACCTTTAATGTTGCCAAAAAAGAAGATATTTTCTTCCATGTGAAAGATTATCCTGGTGCTCATGTCATCTTATTTGATTCTAATAATAAGGATATGGTCACTATGGCTTGTGAACTAGCGTTATATCTATCTCATTTAGATAATGGTACGGTCATGATTGCCAAGAGAAAAGACGTGAAGAAAAATCCAAATAAAATCGGTTTAGTCAACATCTTGAAATATGAGACCTTGGTCATCAAATTTATCAGACCGGAGTCTTTGACTATCTTTAAAAAGGCCTTAAAAGCAGAATAACGAAAAAAGAAGAAAAATTTTGTGGTTTTTCTTACCGACATATTCTATAATAGGCAAGTATCGAATGAACTTATTCACCTTGTTATTGACATTAGGTTTCTAAAAAGGTATATTAATTCACGCGGTAATTTCTGCCCCCTTAGTTAAGTGGTATAACGGATCCTTGGTAAGGATCAATTGCTAGTTCGATTCTGGCTCGGGGCACCACTCTGTAAAAAATAGTCGTATGAATAGTCGGAACGTCGTGTGCATCAATGATAGGAGGAAACCCTATGAGTTCTTCTGAACAAAAGAAAAACAAAGCTGGTCGTGCTCATGCTTTAGCTGCGTGGGAATGGTTTAAAGAGGCCGCTTGGTTACAGGTTTTGCTCATTGTTGCTGTTGTCGTTGGTTTAGTTGTTGCTATTCCATTCGTCGTCCAGTCTGTTGTCAGCGCCTTAAATAATGATGATTCCAGCTTCTATGAAGCTCATAGAATCAACTACTCCACTTATGAGAAGTATCTTAATGGTGAAGATGAAAGCTGCAATGGTCTTATCGGTGACGGTAAGGCTGATGGTACTTTCTCTCCATCTTCTGATAAAGAAGGCTTCGTCGTCATGTTCTACAAGACGAACAGTTCTGATTGCACTTCCATGCAGGGCAGAATTGAAACCTGGTACAACAACTTCAACTCTAAATATTCCAAGAGTTATGGCGATACCTTAAAGTTCTACGCTGTTCAGTGTGACTGGTACACTCCAGACTCTGAAAAGACTGCTGATAAAGAAGGCGACATCTCTGCTTATGAAAATGCCTACATCACTTTAGAGCAGCAGCAGGATGTTCAGAATCAGATTGCTGATGTCTATCTCGATCAGGACGATTTACACAAGAGTTCTTCTGTTGATGAAGCTAGACTTAACGAAAACATCATCACGGATAAGAACGCTCGTACCTTAGATACTCCTCTCTTCTTAACCTTCACTCACGATAATGGTACTAAGGGTTATACCTATGATGCCAATCTTTCTAAGGTTATCTTCGGTATGGTTGGTTCCTTATCCAACACTTCTGATTCTGATGTTGCTAAGAACATGTTAGATGTTTACAACTTCCAGATTCAACTCAGATAATATCAAATAGGCCACTTCGGTGGCCTTTTCTCATGCTATAATTTTTTTATGCGGACCATTGAAACAAAAGACGTTATCTTACGTCCTTTTCAAGAGAGTGATGTTGAAGATTTGTTTTCATATGCATCGGTTCCTGGAGTCGGGGAAAACGCGGGTTGGAGACATCACACCTCTTTAGAGGAAAGTAAGGCGGTACTCTACAATCACTTCTTGCAAGATGAACTGAGCTTTGCTATTGTTTTCAAAAAGAATCACCATGTCATCGGTTCTTTTTCTTTGAAGAAGAGAACGAAGATGACCATGGATTTTAAAGACCTGAAAGTGATGGAAATCGGCTATGTTTTGAACAAACGCTACTGGAACCAAGGAATTATGAGTAATCTTCTTTCCAAGGCTGTAGAAGCCGTTTTTGAAGATGGTATTGCCGATGTTCTATTGATCTGTTGTCATGATTTAAATTATGGTTCTCAAAGAGTGGCAGAAAAGAATGGATTTCATAAATATAAGATTGTTCCTGACGTTTATTATGAATCCTTAGATGAAAAGAGAACCATGTTCTATTATTACAAGGAAAAAGAGGTAGAACACGCTTTATAGGCGTTATCTACCTCTTTTGACATTTACTTACCTTCTTTTTCCTTCATCGCCTGAAAGACAGGTGCAGGAACTAGTCTTGAGACATCTTCGTGCTGATAGAAGATTTCTTTGATGTTGCTAGAAGAGACGAAGGCTTGATCTTTATGAGCCATCAAATAGACCATATCAATTTCTGGTTCCAGATACTCGTTGACTTCATGGAGCTGATATTCCGCCTCATAATCAGTGACCGCTCTTAAACCTCTGATCAAGGCCTGAGCACCGAGTTTCTTGGCTTCCTTTACGACTAGCTTAGAAGTAGATACAACTTCAAAACCATCCATATCTTTAAAGACTTCTTTAGCCATAGCAACTCTTTCTTCAGCAGTAAACATGTATCTACCACTTTTGGCGGCGTTATCCGCAACCATGATGATGATTTTATCAAAAATCTTACGCGCTCTTAAAGCGACATCAAGATGACCGTTAGTAAGTGGGTCAAAGGATCCTGGGTAAACAGCAATTTTCATAATTAATCCTCCTTCGTATAGACCGCCACATGTTTGGCGCCATAACGATATTCCTTCATGCTATAGCCTTCAATAGGCTGATTGACCGGCTCTTGTTCGGAGACGATGACCGCACCGGGATTGAACATGTTGCGACTATCCATGTCTTTGATGATATCGGCGTTGATATTCATTCTGTAGGGTGGGTCAAGGAAGAGTAAGTCTAATTTCAACTCTGCGTTTCTTTTGATGAATACGCGGTAATCGCCACAGAAGAGTTCGTATTGCTCTTCAGGTACGTTTAAGGCTTTGACATTGCCTTTCATCAAAAAGAAGGTTCCTCTATCCTTATCTACAAAATAACACTTCTTGGCGCCGCGGGAAAGAGCTTCTAGTCCCATAGCACCAGAACCAGCGAATAAATCGCAGGCGATGGCGTTTTCCGTCTTGTGAGATAAGACATTGAAGATGGCTTGTCTGACCTTATCCATGGTAGGACGGGTGACTTTGCTATTTGGTATTTCTAGATATCTACCTTTGTAGATACCCCCGATAATTCTGATCATAATAGTTTTATTTCCTTTGTTAGTGCATCGGCTAGATGCGTTAATAGAGAGCGTAAAGTCTGATAAAGAGAAAGATATTCGGCCATTAAAGGGCTAGAACGAAGTTCGTTATCTTTCTTGTTGAAGGTCACTAGCAGTTCATGTTTCTTATTGGGGTCTTCTTCTTTATCGGCTAGAGCCATATAGGAGTCTCTTTCTTCGGCGAGAAGATTGAGACTTTCATCCGCATTGATCGTGCGAGAGAGTTCCTTCATACGCTGGTAGAGAGAAGAATTTTTCAAATTCTCGAGGAATTCGAATTCTTCATTTTGAAATTCTGTTTCAGTCATTGCTAAATAATTATAAGTATATTACTTATCAATTTCAAAAAAATTGCTATAATAGTTTTGCATTATGAAACTATTTAAGATTTACACGGTTGATGACCCAGTTGTTCATCAGAAGGCCCAAGAGGTCGAATTACCTTTGTCCGACGAACTTCGTCAGACGATTTTGGATTGCGTTGAATACTTAAAGTTATCCCAGGATGACGAATATGCTAAGGAACATGATATCCGTCCTGGTGTCGGTATTGCCGCTCCTCAGATTGGTATCTCCAAGAGATTCTTTGCTATTTATCTCGATGACGGAGATAAACATTATGAGTATGGTCTTGTCAATCCTAAGATTGTCTCCAGTTCCGCTAAGAAGGCTTATTTAACAGCCGGTGAGGGCTGTCTATCTGTCCCTAAGGATAAACCAGGCTATGTCTATCGCTACTACAAGATTACGTTAGAAGCGTTTGATGTCGTCTCTAACCAGCAGGTCAAGTTGAGACTTGTCGGTTATCCAGCAATTGTCTTCCAGCATGAATATGATCATCTTGATGGTGTCTTGTACATCGATAAGATCGATCGTAGAGATCCTTACACGGTTGATCCAGACGCGATTGCGATTGAATAAGGCTCATCTAAAAAGTGAATCACCATCACGAAAATATCTATCGTGATGGTGTTTTATTTGTGTCTTTATCTAAAGATAAAAGCGTTTTCTAAGCATAAGATATTGCCTAAGGCATGCTTGCTAGGGTAAAATAAACAAAATTGAAGTTTCTCTATTTAGGATTTTACGCATTTTTGCGTTTTTATAAGATTTTTTGAGGTAATACTATATGTCTGAAACAAAAAAGCTCACTTCTCCAGTCCAAATTTATGCTTTAGGCGGTCTTGGCGAAGTCGGCAAAAACATCTACTGTATTGAGAATGATAATTCCATTCTCATCGTTGACTGTGGCGTTTTGTTCCCCGATGATTCTATGCCTGGTATTGATTACATCATTCCAGACTACACTCACTTGGTGGAAAACCAGTCCAAAATCAAGGGCCTTGTCATCACGCATGGTCATGAAGACCATATCGGTGGTATTCCATTCCTCTTGAAGCAGTTGGACTTGCCTGTCATTTATGCGCCTAAGATCGCTTGCGCTCTTATCCGTCATAAACTCAGTGATGCAAGAATTCCAACCAACACCAAGATCAAGGAATATGACGAAGATGATGTCTTGAAACTTGGTGATTTCAAAGTGGAATTCTTCCATGTCACTCACTCTATTCCAGATTCTTTTGGCTTATATATCACAACCCCACAGGGTACCATCTGTGAATCTGGTGACTTCAAGATCGATTTAACTCCGGTTGATCACGATTTTGATATGTCCAAACTTGTCAGATTCGGTGATAAGGGTATCGACTTATTGATGGCTGACTCTACCAATGCCGAAAGAGAAGGTTACACCAACTCTGAACACATGGTCTTAAGAGGCATCACCGATGTCTTTAATGAAGCCAATGGCCGTTTGATCATCTCCACTTTTGCTTCCAATATCTCTCGTATTGAACAGATCATTGAAACTTCTATCCGTTTCAAGAGAAAGATCATCGTCTTTGGCCGTTCGATGGAATCCAATATTGAGGCGGCAAGAGAATTTGGTTATATCCGTTGTCCAGATGAGTTCTTAGCTCGTCCTGATGAATTAAAGACACTTCCACCATCCCAGGTCACCATCCTTTGTACTGGTACGCAGGGTGAACCGATGGCGGTCTTATCTCGTATCGCTCGTGGCGATCATCGTTTCATCCATGTCATTCCTGGTGATACGGTTGTCTTCTCCTCTTCTGCCATTCCTGGTAACACTTCTTCCATCAACGCTCTTGTCAACCAGTTGACCAGACTTGGTGCTGATGTCATCACCAATTCCGCCTTTACCAATCTTCACGCTTCTGGTCACGCTTCTAAGCAGGAGATGAGACTATTCCAGAAGTTGGCTAGACCGAAGTACTTCATGCCAGTTCATGGTGAATATAGAATGCTGAAGCTTCATGCTAGAATCGGTGTAGAATGCGGTTTAGCAAAAGATCACACTTTCGTCTGTGAAAACGGAGATGTTCTCTATCTCATCAATCACAAGGTTTCTCGTGGCGGTACGGTTCACGCCGATAATATCTATATCGATGGTAAGTCTCCAGTCGGTATCTCCACCTCCGTTATCCGTGATCGTTCTACCCTCATCAATGAAGGTATGGTCGGTGTCTTTATTGTCATTGATCCAAATACCAATCAGTTGGTTTCTACTCCTGTTGTGGAATCTCGTGGCTTTATCTCTTCTAACAAGAAGGGTTTACAGAAGAAGGCTGGTGAAATCATCGGTATTGAAGTCTCGAGACTTCTCAATTCCAACAAGAAGATCACTTATGCTGAAATCAAGAATGCGGTCAAGAGTTCTACACAGCACTTCTTATATCGTGAATCCAAGCGTAACCCGATGGTTATCCCTGTCATTCTCTCCTATAATCCCGAGGCGTAATGATGATCATTCTTGCTAGTCAATCTCCACGTAGAAAAGAAATTCTACAAGAAATCTTAGATGATGTTCCCTTCATGTGCATTCCTTCTAGTTTTGATGAAAGAAAGGTTCATGAAGATGATGTAAGAAAACTCTGTCTTGAAGAAGCCAGAGGCAAAGGTCTTGTTGTTGCAAAAGACCATCCTGAAGATATTGTGATTTCTTCTGACACCATGGTCTCCTTTAAAGGAGAACAGCTTGGAAAACCAAAAGATCATGATGATGCCTTACGCATGCTTCGTGAATTATCTGGTGAAACTCATGAAATTGTCACCGCTTATTCTATTTTCCAGGGTGAAAAAGAATTACGGCATCGCGTGGTGGTGGCAAAACTTTACATCGAAAAGATGGCCGATGCTGAAATTGAGATGTATTTAGATACGGGTTCTCCTTATGATAAGGCTGGCGCTTATGGCGTTCAGGATAAAGACTTCATCTACTCCAAAATCTTACAGGGTGATATGTATACGATTATGGGCCTTCCAAAATATGAGTTGGAAGATGACCTTGTAGATTTAGGCATTATCGAATAATGATATATAAGACTATCGTCTTGCCCTATGGCAAGTCTGATAGTCTTTTTTCTTATTAGTTGATAATCAGAAGACTTTGGATTTCCCTTCAACATACTTCACATCTTTTTGTATGAGAAATCATATGATACGTAGCAAATAGTGCTGATAACGGCAAAAATTGTAACTTACGATGGAATTCTTTTCGAGGAATCCTTTCTTTGTAATGGGTAGAAACATCCTGATCTAAGTAAAGAAAAAGGCATCTTTCGATGCCTTGTTTATCTTTCTAATGTTTTACCGGTATTCTCTTTTAAGAGATTGGAGAAATCTTCACTCTTGGAGCCGATGACGAAGACGACTTTGTTACCCATGAACATGACATTGGCAAGTTCTTGATTGATCTCTTCTTTGTTGACCTTGGTTGGATCTTCAAGTAAGACGGTGACACGACTGCCGGCAGTGGTGATCTGTTTGATGTTGTCGTTTCCACCAAAGCACAAAGCTAATTTAGAAGCAGATTGTTCAACTTTCTCATCGACAGCCTTATCGTAGACATTTACTCTGTCTGTAAAAAGCTTCGCGTTCTGCTCGAAAGCAGAGACATCACCTGAAGCGATCTCGGAAAGCTCATTAAGCTTCTCCTCAGCAAAAGCGAAATGCTTTTTGTACTCATCCGTAAGCTTTGTCTCATTATCGAGTGTATAAGGCACATGAAGAAGAGAGCAAGAAGTGCCGAGAACGATGTTGTCTTCTTTTACTGCTTTTCGAATTATATTAAGCTT
>CACXYG010000052.1 GCA_902771745.1 uncultured Erysipelotrichaceae bacterium
TACTAGAAACCGTCGATAACAAGGAAGTATTGGCATCCGTGACTTCATGATAGCCATAGGTAGCTAAATCATTTTCACCCAAGACCTTGTAAGAAGAGACACTCTTGATCGTTAAAGAACCATCTAAAGTGACATTTAACATCTCTTCAAATTCATCTTCACTACCTTCCTTTAAGGTCGAGACAACAATACCTTTTTCGGAAGTCGTAGCAACCGCCTTTAAGGCATAGCTATCCTTATCTGCAGTCAAACGTAAGTTAAGACCAGAAATCTTCACGCTCTTGATGGTGATATCAGGAATGCTGATATCAAAGATGAGATTACCATCCATCTCGCTTGGTTCACTCGCCGTGATACTACCGGCAATATCCTGAACCTGACTAAGAATGCTAGATAAATCTAAAGAAGACGTGCTCTCTCCAGCATTTGGTACTAGAATACCCACCGTTCTTAGAATGTTCATCAAATCGGATAAGTTCTGTGGAATATTAAAGACAAAGCCTTTGTTATGATACTTGATATAACATGCCTCATCATTCTCAACTCTTAGATTGACGCTTTGATCAAGTCCACCATATAAGACATTGACATCGGTAGAGACGTTGACCACGGTGGTATTCAACTGACTTAAGTCCACATCCAAATCCTTCAATTTCAGATTGACGGTATCGATGTTCTTTGCCTTTAAGCCTAAATTGATATTACCATTGGTGATTTCTTTGGCGTTGATGACAGAGTTTAACACCTTGGATAGGGTGGTCTCTTCAACTGTGTTATCATCCAGAGATGGTAAATCATAGGTATCACCTTGTTGTTCTTGTTTTGGATCAACAAGATTCATGGTGAAATAAACCACACTACCAGAAGCACCACCAGCAGTTAAGCCCATGAGTGTCAATAAGGCGGTACGTTTGATAAAACCAGTAAATTTGTTTTTTGCCATAAAAACTAATTCCTTTCATCCGGGAATAACTGATATCCCGTAAAATTGTCTTCGCTATCTGGTTCAGGGATATTTACCTGAACATCTTGGAAGGTACTGCTATCCGAGTGGAAGTAGTATTGCCACATATCACTGGTGGCAGCAGAGTTGATAAGACCACCGATCTGGGCTGTATATTCATCATAGAAGTAGGAGGAGACTAGGTTGAAGTCGATGTCGAGCTGGAATTCCAGATGACTCTTTTTAAAAGGGGGACGCGAAGATAATCCACCGGTGGTTCTCATCTGTACCGAGTAATAGGAATTACCCGTAGAGATATTAGAGATGGTCTTTCGATCTTCATCGGTATAAAGATCAAGGGTGATGTTGTAGCCATCGGTGTTTTTCTCAATGGTAGAGGATTTTACACTCGATGGACCAATCATGTAGATGACAACACCATTGACGTGATGTTTGCTTTTCTCACTAGAAGCATCATATTCACTAGCGTTATCTGTCAGGTAACGATCAGATACTGGGGTGGCTTCGGTTAGTTCAGCTGCGCTGGTGACGGAGGTGCAGTAATAAGAGCCTTTTAGAAGTTTTCCGTATTTCTGCATGTAGTCATCATAGCTATAGGTTGTTGGCTCTTCCCCTTTCTTCCAGTCCTCAGGTTTACTTTGTAAGTAGCAATCCACATTGCCGTTCATGTTATCGTAGAAACGGTTAGCAGTTGCGACAATAGAAGAAGCGGAAACGTTCTGGTTATAGATGGCTTGAGGGGTAGCATAGGTTGCGGATTTGATGTTCTGGGTGACACCAGAGGAGACAACTTGGGCTTTACCGATGGTCAAGCTATACGAATAACTGGCTTGTTTTATAAAAGAGTAATTGAGTAATTCGTATGCTTTATCTTGATATTCTTTGACAAAGTCGGTATTGTTTGCGACCATCTTATTGACTTCCGCAGTGGTAGGAATATAACCTTCGGTACCACTACCCATAGAGGTGGATGTCTGGTTGTGGGTGTTATGAAGAAGAACACCAGCTCCCGCACCGATGGCTATGGAGATTGTTAAAGTAATGGTGGTTGACCAGAAGCCTTTTTTCTTGTGTAGAGGTTCTTTTTTGTTGTTTTTCTTTTTGCTCTCTTCGTTTTCGCTGATGTCTTTCTTATCTAAAGTTTCGTTATGTTCTGTAGGGTTTTCTATATTGATCTGCTCTTCTTTAGAGGTCTCTAAATTATCGTACTTTGTCATAATATATATCTTAGTAAATATATAATCCTTGAACAAAAATGTAAAATGTTATTTTTAAATACTTTTTAACCGCGAAATAATTAATTGTTTTAACTATTTTATAAACATATTATTTACAAAAAATACAATTTTATTTTAAAAAGAAGTCGTTTATAATTTGGGCATGTTAAAAGGCAAGGTTTTGCCCTTTTAGCATGACCAAATAATGAAAAAGAATTTCTGGCGTTGTGTCTTCTTCAGCGTAAGTATGTTAGCTGCAAGCAGTTCTTCTTTATCAACCTTACATTCTCAACTTCTGGCAAGTGAGAATGATAACTCTGCGATTTACAGCATTCCTAGTCTTGATCCGATTGAAGCTAATGTGGATAACTCTATGTCTACAGCGGTCAATCGTCTTTTTAATGCCAAGCAGATCAAGATGGATGCTTTAACCTTGAAAGTCTATCCTGACACAAGTGATATGACCAAGATTTTAACAATCCAGTTATCTAACTTAGATTTGGATCTTGCTGGTCTTCCTGCTCTTGATATCAACTTCTATGCTTCTGCTAGAATTCTCTATGAGGGGATTGATGAAACCTTGGATGTCGAATTTGAGTCTCAAGGCTCTTTATTTGTCACCCATAGAAGCAAGTCTTTCAAGTTTTCCATTCCACATACATTAGATGATCTCTTTGAGATGTTACAGGCCTTAGGAATCTTTACCAAGTCAAATGATAACAGTGGAGATGTTTCCTTAGTGGAACTTCTTGATGAACTAAAAACAGCAGCAACTGCAGTTGAACAAAACAACACCGAAAATAACGGATATATCTACTCTTTAAGTGCGGATGATTTCACCATGAATGAGAGTGAGATTTCCAACATCTCACTTCTGTTATTAGCCGATAGCAACAACATCCCTACCGGTATTAAAACAAAGGATATGTTGACCATCTCCAAAAAGGATTCCAACTCTGGTATCGGTATCACTTTGGATGGTTCTTTTACCTCTATCAATAATGTCTCTACCTATTCCAAGAGAGGTTCTTCTAGCATTATTGATGTCACCGATTCTAACAAATCTTTATTAGGAACCATCACCAAAATCTTCACTGGTGGATACACCAGCAATGTAAATTCAGAAGGTGAAAAACTTAACCAGGTCAACATCAATATCACAGGTAGTTTAACCAATCAGGTAGATGCTTCTACTGCTTATACTTCTAGTATTGATGGTGTCTTACAAGCGGATGTCACCGACGTCTTTGAAGATGAAAATTATGGCACTTATGCTTTGTCTTTAACTCATAAAAATGATGCGACTACCTTTAATGACATCGATATCTATTATGATAAAAATAAGACTTATATCTCTTTAAATGAATTATTTAAAGGTCGAATTGATAATTCAAAACTGAAAGATGTCTTTTCACATGTTTCTGACATAACAAGCATTCCGTCATATAAAGAAATCGATGAAGATTTAAACTTTGTCTTTAATGTAGCAACAGAAAATAGCCTGACAAAGTTGATGGATGGTGATTATTCCGCCTTCTATGACATCTTTACCTCCTATACCTACTCTGATACTTCCTTTGAACTTGTTCTTGATCCAACAGGTTTAGGATTAGATGGTGATAGCTTAACCTTAGAAGTCAACTTTGATCAGAATAATAAACTGATCAAAGATATCACTCTAGAAGGCTTAGTCATTGGCGATATCACCTTAAATAATCTCACCTTGTCCTTAGATGACTATAGTAATATCACCATACCTAACGATGCTGAATATTCTAACTATAGTGACTCCATGACTGTCTTTGATTCGTTATCCACCATCTTAGATGAAAAGAAAGTCAACGCAGACTATACCCTTATCTATACCGATCAATCTGGTGTCACCTATAACGCCGATGGAAATATCTCAGCGGATTTATCTAACGCTCAGATAGATACCACCGAAGAGATTAAAACCTTCCATACCGATAGTGGAACCTATCATCTCTCCTTCAACCTGCCAAAAGAAAACAATGCAAACAATTCCGCTCTAGGTCAAGGTATTGAAGCTTATTATGATGCTAACAGTAAAAACCTCTTCTTCGGTTATCAGTATTATCAATCAAATGATTATGATCTAACCAAGGATGGTCCCCATTACGTCTTTAAAAACTCTCTTCCCTTTAGTGATATCACCGATATGTATCACTATATCGATACCAAAGTAGAAAATGATGAAACAACAGATAGCAATTCCTCATCCTTAACATCCATGTTTGGTTTCATCGATGCTATCTCTAACTCCTCAAAACTTGAATCTATCAAGAATAGCATCAAAAACAACTTAGCACTCAATTCTCTAGATGGTGTTATTTCCACTTCCGTTGATACTGACAACAATATCGTTGTCACCATCGATCCATCTTCCTTCCTAGTCGATACCTCCTATGCTTCAAATACCACCGCTATCACTTTAACTCTCGGTAGTGATGGAAGCGTCATTGACTTATCAGTCTCAGGTAAAATCAATGGTGCCACCATTCATTTCTCCTTAGACTTAGATACCAATGTCTCATCTTACAGTTACTTCAACACCACCGATTATCCAGCCATCTCTCATGGGCAAGAACTATTAGAATCCTTTGTCTCTCTTCCAACCGACTTAGAAGAATTCGATATCGGTTTATCCGGTTATGTGAATAAAGATGATAAAAACTTCATCTCCATCTCTTCTGGTACTGGTGCCTCTGTAAATACCACCGGTGACTTAGATACTGCTAGTGGTGTTCTTCTAGTCAGACATCCGGATATCAATGACTCCTCAAAGATGATCAACTTTGATCAAAAGTTGGAATTCAATTATCAACAAGCCGATGGCACCGTTATCGATACCAAAGGCAAGAGTCATGATAAAGGTGAATTCCTACTGGAATATAACGACAACATGCACGTCAAAATGGATAACCAGGATCTCTTTGATATCATGGGTATCCTAGAAGGGGTTGATAGTGAAGATAATCTTCTCTATCGTTACCTGAAGTTCATGAATTCCACAGTCGAATCCTCCGGTTCTCCATTGATGGACTTGATCGAAGGAAAAGCCTTATCCGCTTCTGGCATCTTTGATTATCCATACTTTAACAGCATCACCTTTCATGATGGTTCTATCACCATCAATGTTGATCCGAAGCTGATTCAATCCGATGCCGGAGATGGTTCTACTGCCTTAATTACCATGCATTATGATATCGATAGCAAGCATATCACCAGCGCGGATATTCAGGCAAAATACATCACTGCTGATAACACCTTTGATATCAATGCCTCAGTGACATTACAACCAGGTAGTTCACAAGCTTATCAACGTACTACAGATACCTCTAAATCTGACCAATCCAACTACATCACCGAATACACTTCTTCTAACGCCAGTAACTTTGTCAATGTCAACGGCTTCAAGGTTCTATTAGATTGTTTAGTAGACACCACTGAAAATAACTTCATGGAAATTGAAGGAACCTTATGTCTCTCTCTATCCATAGCCGGTGACTTATATGTCGGCTGTTATGCAGCCATCTATGTCGAAGATGAAACCGCCTATGCCTACTTACGATTCAGAGTCTCCGAAGAGACGAGTTTCCCAGGCATCTCCGATGATGGATATCGAGTGACAGAATTCTTCATCAAGGAAAGTGAAGTCTTAGTCAATCAGACAAGAGTGAGCACCCAAAAGAAACTCTTCCAATCCAAGAAATATATCAGAGAATATATCGCCTATAAGACCACCGCTGATAACATCATGGCCAATATTCCCTATTATCTATTAGACTTCGTCATGGACTTAGGAAGAATCAAAGTCTTAGGTATCGGGGTTGGTACCATCGCCTTAAATCAGATCTATGATGCTGTCAACTCTGAAGAAGATTCCGATGTCGTCTTAAACAATGACTTCTCTGAAGTCTTAAGTGAATTTGCCTATAGTAACAACACTTTTGATATCAAAGTTGATCTATCTAAATTGATTCTAGAAATTCCAGTCATCTCCTTTGAAGATACCGAAATCAAGATTCATCATAAGAGTGAAGACAGCAATGGCTATAAACCATTAAGCAGTGTCGAAATCGTCGTCACTTTAAAGCTTCTTAGCATCTTAAACATCGGTATCAAACAGAAGTCAGGTTATAACACCTTCTCCTTTAGTAAACTGCTGCACATCACTGGTAGTCAGGCCCAAAGCACCTACATGAGTCGATACTACACCTATCGCTCTAACTTCTTTGCTACCTATGGTAACTATGATGATAACTCCACTCTTGGTATGTACAACATCTCCAAAGTCACAAAAAAAGGTAACCCAACGGTAGATCAGGCTTATGATGATAATCATAACAAGGTCAATTCCAGCGTCTCTAATTCCTATACATCCACCAGTTCTTCTACTTCCCCATTTGCTAACGACTGGAGAATCTATATCTGGTAATAACATTTGAATTTAATAGAGTTTTGATATAAGTGGATTCATATCAAAACTCTTTTTTTATTTTTTTAGTAAAAGATAAAGACAATTTAAAGAAAACAACTTTATTTTTTTGATTATAGTTTTAGAATCAATTGCCATTTGAAAAGCCCTCCGAAGAGGGCTGAAATTACTTGTTGAGGAAATTTAAAATATCGTGATAGACTTTATCTCTTTCCACCTCATTTAAGATTTCATGTCTCATATGAGGATAAAGGATTAAAGAGACATCCTTGACACCGAGCTTATTATACATATCGCGAAGAGAGCGTGGGCCTTTACCATTAGCACCGACAGGATCTTCTTCACCAGCGACAATCAAGATATGTTCCTCTTTAGAGATGTTGGCAAGGTTCTTTTTCTTATACAAGGTATTCATGCCCTTCATGAATTCCTTGAAGAAACCATGTGTGTTGTAGTGTCCACAATATGGGTCAGCGATATATTTCTGAACATTCTCTTCATTGTAAGATAACCAGTCAACATCCGTCTTTCTATCTTTGACAGCCTTAGTATATGGGCCAAGAGACATCTTACCCATGAAGGCATCTTCCTTATCCCAGTTCTTTTCGTTGGTTCTCATACTGGCAAGCTTGGCACCAAAGGAGATGGTGACTTTATTGTTCTTACCATTGCTACCCATGATGATGACTTTATCTAAAGTGTTCGGAAATCTTTCCAAGTAGCTTTGCGTGGCAAAGCTACCCATGGAATGACCCATAAGATAGACTGGTTTACCCTGTTTTCTCAACTCTTCGACTTTGAGATTCAAGGCTTTGACCACCATCGACCAGGCATCGACTGGCCACTTTTCCTGATCATCAGGATTTGGTGCATTCAAGCCCTGACCAAAATGATCTAAGACAGAAACAGAGATTCCATTTTCATTCAAGAATTTGGCAAACGGTTCATAACGTTCACTGTGTTCGTTCATACCAGTGATGATGACCAGGTTTGCCTTAGGCTCTTGAACCAAGTAATTGTTACCTTTTAAAGTAAACTGTTCAGTAATTTTGACTTCAAATATTCCCATAATAGTTGCTCCTAATTAATTTCATCATATCACATTTTTATTATAACAATTACAATTTTTTGTGTTATAATAAAATCATGAAAAACAAAAAGGATTTTATTGAATTAGTTCAGAAGAAAATTTCTGAGTTAGCGGACGTGCCAGAATTATTGGTGGTCTCAAGAAATGAGGCCTTAGCCAATTCTTTTGGTATGCGCGTTGACCAGGAAACCACTGCCGCTACATTGATGTTGGAAAATGAGAGTTTTGCGGAAACTTCTTCGCATTCTCAGTTCATCAATTCTGTCTCGAGAAGCTATGACATGCACAAAGGAGAAATTAAAGTTTATCGTGGCAAGCATTTTGGTGAGTTGAGATTCAAGGCTCCTGCCAACATGTCGTATGACGAATATATCGAGAAGGTTGGTAAACTTCCTCGTCAGAAATATTATGCGACTCAATTAAGAGTCAGACCAAAAGATATCATTCATGAAACCTATGCCGAAGAACCAGGTGAAAAGACTAAGGTCGTCCAGAACATCATGGTTCAGGAATTAAATGAAGATACGGTTCAGTCTATTGAATTAAGAGAAAATGGCGCTTATTACATCGTCTTTAAGACCAAACACTCTCATCCATATTTCTCCTTACAGGTTCGCTTCAACGGCGGATTTGATGAACTTCCAGAAGTCTTAGAAGGTTCGGTTGAAATCTTCTTGGATAAGACTGGTAGAATCAACCAG
>CACXYG010000053.1 GCA_902771745.1 uncultured Erysipelotrichaceae bacterium
CAAGAGACGCAGACTTCTCGGCTATGAATCAGCCGAGGCGTGCTTCTCCAAGGCCTTGGAGAAGCAGGGAATACCAAGAACATGGATGTATGTCTAAATCATTATCACTTCGACTTGCAATTCAGGATTTTCAAAAATCATTATTATTTATCGGCTTTTTCATATCAGACTACTGTTTTTATGATAAGATAATTACACTATGAGATTAGATAAATACTTAAAAGTCAGCCGCTTGATCAAAAGAAGAGAAGCGGCCAAAGAATTCATCGATAAAGGTTATGTCAGACTCAATGGAAAAATAGCCAAACCATCCACTGAAGTCAAGGTCGGTGACAGCGTTGAGATCTCTTCCCCTATGGGTAAGAATGTCAAAGCTATCATCAAGGAAGTTCGCATGGTCTCCACCATTGAGAACGCCTCAAATATGTACGAATTGGTAGATTAAAATGTTCAAGAAAAAGAAGAATTTAGAAACCCAGATCAGCGAAGAAGAAAACAAGGTCAGAGAAAACGTGATGACCAAGAAAATCACGCCTAGATTCATGACCGTCATTTATACTGCCATCATCGTCTTTTGTGTTGGTTTGGTTGCTACGTTAAGCATCTTAACCATCATTCGTTTAAACAAAAACGCTCAATTAAAAGCGGAAGCCGATGCCATTGTCGAGAAATACAACATCGAAGCTACCCAGCATAACAACAAATCCGATCCGGATTATGCGGAAGTCTACTTTGAAGGCAATGTCATGTACATCCCTAGCGAGAATATCATTATCGAGTATCAGCCATAATGGAATTATCTAAAGGTATCAGAGAAGAATTTGATCGTTTTGATTTCAAAAATCACAAATATTTATTAGCGTATAGCGGTGGACCAGATAGCGTCTATCTTCTTTGGATGTTGTCTTTTTATTATCAGGATCAATTAAAAGACCACATCGCTATCTGTTATATCAATTATCATGATTCCCCTTTTGTCGACCAGGAAGAAAAACTGGTCTATGACTATGTGAAAAGATTTGGTATCAAAATCTACAAAGACGATGTTCACTACCATAAAGAGCAAGATAAGAACTTTGAAGAATGGGCTAGAAACTATCGTTATGACCTCTTTGAAAAGATTGTCAAAGAAGAAGGTTTTGATGGTCTGTTGACCGCTCATCAGAAGACTGATCATGTCGAAACCTATATCTTACAGAAGAAGAGAGGTAATCTGCCGACTCACTATGGTTTAAGAAACATCAATTACTATCATGATATGGCTTTGATCAGACCGATATTATCCATCTCTAAAAAAGAACTGACTGATCAATTAGATAACAATCAACTACCTTATTATGATGACATCACCAATCAAGATCCTCATAAAGCCAGAACCAACATCCGTAAAGAACTCACCGAAGAAGAAATCGAAGAATACTGCTTGAAGATTCAAGAAGAAAACAAACTCCTTGATCAACTCTACCAAGAGTTTGAATCTTATCAGAACAAACTATCTTTTGAAACCTATAATCGATTTGACGAAGATAAGAAAAAGAGATATTGTTTCTATCTTTTAGATAGTAACAACTTAAAAGTTGGTCGTGAGGGTTTTGGTAAAAGAATTTTTGATTTCCTCAAGAAAAACACCTCCGGAACCTTAAAACTAAACGATGATTTGATTCTCTATCGTACCACGAAGGAATTCTTCTTAGCGAAAGACTATTCCAAGATCTCCTATTCTTTCCATTTTGATAAACCTGGCATTTATCAAAACGAGTATTTCACCATCGATTTAACTGATATCAGCAAGTTCAACTTAAAAGACTTACCAGTAGAGATCAGAAACTATCATCCTGGTGATAGAATCAGCACCAACCTACCAACCAAAGATATCAGAAAAGCCCTGCAGAAACAGGGCGTACCATTCTATTTGCTATCTTGTTATCCAGTCTTTATCGTGGAAGGCAACATCCGTTGTGTTCCGTTCTATAAGGATATCCTAGACGAAAAGATTCCTTTGAAGTTACATTTCTAGAAACTTCTGGATTCTGCGATTTCAAAAATCTTATCCGTATCCGTACTCAACTGATACTTGTTAAGATCCTCTTTCTTAATCCAGAAGAGATGGCCTTCTTCACTATCTTTTAACTCACCGCTATACTCTCTACATTTATAAACCAAAGCAAGATAACGTGATTGACCATCATCCCAAGGCCATTCCATGATGCCACAAAGAAGCGGATTTCTGATATCTAACCCTGTCTCTTCTTTTACTTCACGAATGACACTAGCTTCTAGAGTTTCATTCTTTTCTACATGTCCACCAGGAAACGTAAGACCAGGCCAATCCTCTCTTTGACGGTCCTGGACTAAAATTTGACCACTCTTATCCTCGATGATACAGATATTAGATAGAATCACCGTTGTATATTTTTCACTCATAGTTATTTCTTTTCCTTTGATTACGTTATAATTTTACCGATGAAACATTCATTCAAAAAGTTTTTCTTATCATTTTTATCTTTTTCTTTTCTCGTCAGCTGCAATACTTCTAATATTGCACCCTGTTTTGAATGCTATATCGGAAGCATGTATCTTTCTCAAGCCAAGATGGATTACTCCCGTATTGATCAGATAGAAATCATCGATAATGTCACTACAGAAGAAGGTCAAGAGAGGGAAGTTTATAAAGCCAATGAATACGTCGTTGATTTTGAAGAAAGAAATTCCTTCTTCAGCAATGATTTATTCACTTTCCCTGATAGTGAAGTCATCAAAAACAAGAATAAAGATACTGATATAACACTGGTCTATTTCTTTGTTCAGATTCCCGCTGGTTATGAAGCCTTTAAACGAGATAACGTGCAAGGTTATATCACCGATTCTGATAAACAGGTCTTATTGACCAATAACTTCTACTACTATGCCAACAGACAAGATATCTTCTATTGTGATATCGATTTAAAAAAGAACAGTGAAATCCAAGCCCCTTATGTCTTCTCCTTCTATTTCGAAATGGATTTCACCTTGAATCTCGAATTATCCTCTACTACAACAAGAGTCCTATATAAATTACACGATGCTTAAGTAAAAGACAGGCCCGATAGAACCTGTCTTTTTCACTCTTAATTCATATAAGCTTTTTCAAGATTCTCCGTCAAGAAGAGAAGATCAGCAAGATAATCCCTCGTCTTGGTCAAGACAAACTCGAAACGATGTTGCGCGGTGACTCTGACTTTCAATTTCACCACCAATGGCTGGAGATATTCTTCCATTCTCTTATGAATCTGAGTTTTGCTGGAGAAGATATCGCTCATAGTGATGATATAAGCACCAAGCGCTTCCGTAAATCCAGCATATAACTTGCTGTTGAGATAGTTCTCAATCTTTCTCTTTGTCAAAAGATTGCTAACTTCATCAGGATAAGGTCCTGATAACTCTTTATACATGGTGATACGCTGCGCTTCATTACCATAATCGGATGGAATATGAGCGTCTAAAGAGAAGGAGAGTTCAAAATCATTATGTGGTTTTTCTTCCAAGGCTTCCGAGACCAGTTTCTTTTCCTTGATGACAGTTGCCAGTAAATCCATATAGGCGTCATAACCAAGGGTATCGACAAAGCCAGCCTGTTCACTACCTAAGATATCGCCAGCACCACGGATGTTTAAATCCTGCATAGCGATCTTATAACCAGAACCGAGTTCCGTGAAGTCTTTCAAAGCTTTTAATCTCTTCTTACCTTCATCGGTGACTTTACTAGAATCCTTGAAGAAGAAGTAAGCATAAGCAAGACGGTCACTTCTACCGACTCTACCTTTGATCTGATAAAGCTGAGCAAGACCAAAGCGGTCTGCATTTTCCACGATGATGGTATTGACATTAGGAATATCAAGACCAGATTCCACAATCGAAGTACAGACCAAGATGTCAATCTGACACTGATAGAACTGATTCATGATATCTTCAATATCATCCTGATTCATCTTGGCGTGAACTACACCAACACGATAATCCGGGAACTTCTTTTGAAGCTTGGTTGCTAACGTCTGAATAGAAGCGATGTTGTTATGAAGATAATAGACCTGACCACGACGGTCTAACTCTCTTTGAATGACTTCATAGATGAGCTCGTTATCCTGCTTGGCAACATAGGTCTTAACCGGCATACGGTTCATTGGAGGTTGGGCAAGAAGAGACATGCTTCTGACACCAAGAAGAGACATCTGCATGGTACGAGGAATCGGTGTAGCAGTCAAAGTCAGACAATCGATGTTCTTTGCCTTTTCTTTGATCTTTTCTTTATGAGCAACACCAAACTTCTGTTCCTCGTCGACGATTAAAAGACCAAGATCTTTAAACATCACAGCATCGGCAAGTAAACCGTGTGTACCTATAACCAAATCGAGTTTGCCTTCTTTTAACTGCTCGATAATCTCTTTTTGTTTTTGCTTAGTGACAAAGCGGTTATAGACCGCGATGTTGACACCAAAGTCTTTGAATCTCTCTTTGGCGACCTTGTAATGCTGGTTGGATAAAATGGTGGTTGGGCAAAGAAGAACAACCTGCTTATGAGCAAGTATAGCTTTAAAAGCAGCGTTGAAGGCAACTTCGGTTTTACCAAAACCGACATCACCAGCAACCAGTCGATCCATCGGATGAGGTGATTCCATATCATTCTTGATATCCTGAATCGCCTGATATTGACTCTCGGTATAAGGATATGGGAAATCTTCCATGAAGGATTTTTCAAATTCATTCTCTCTTGGGAATGCAAAACCAGGACGGTTTTGTCTTTCCGCATATAAGGTTAAAAGCTGGTCAGCAAGATAGCTGATACGAGAACGGATCTTCGCCTTCTTTCTCGACCAGGTGGAGCCACCAAGTCTATCTAAGGCTGGGGCATAACCTTCTCTAGAGGAATATTTCCTGATGAGACGATATTGAGATAATGGAAGATAGAAGACAGCATCTTCTGCATACTGAACTTTCAGGTATTCTAAGCCATCCATGGTGACTACACCCTGATAACGGCCAACACCATGAACTTCATGAACGACATAATCGCCTTCTTTTAAGTCTTCGTATTTACGGATGATCTTCGCTTCTTTATAACGAGATAAGAAACGAGATTTCTGATCGGTGACACCAAAGATTTCCTTAGCGCTTAAATAGGTGTGTTTTTCATCTGGTATTTCATAACCATGGGTGATTCTACCTTCGACTAACATCACCTGACTATGTTTTGGATATAAGGTATGAGCAATTCCTTTTTCCGTCAAGAAGTTATCATAGTTGGATAAGTTAGGTTCTGGTAAGACGATTCTGACTTTGTACCCCTGTTTGAGATATTCGTTAAGCATGAAACCAGACTCCGCATAAGAGAGTGCCTTAAAGGAGTTTTCACGGATGACAAAAGAATCATCTTCTTGATAACTGGCCTCTTTAAAGTCCATAAAAGAGATGTCGTCTTGTTTATAAACTCTTTCACCTTTGATGGAGTTGCCATCTTTAACAACGGTGCTGAAATATGTCTTTTCCTTCTTTAGAACCTGCTTTTGTTCTTCCAAAGATTCCTTTGGTGAATATAAGTATTTCTCATAAGCGGAAAGGTAATCTAAAAGACAATGGTCTTCTTGTTTGAATAAAGCGTAGAAACGAGAATCAATCTCCGCTAGATATCCGTCGCTGGAATTGATCAACAAGTCATTAAGTCTTTCAATCAAATCATCATAAGCAAGACGGTCAGTAACTTCCTTTTCCGCCTGCTTCATCTGTTTGTTGATGTTCTCTAGACCATACTGGATATCAGTGTCACTCAAAAGACGTAAAGAAGCTGGATGGATACGGATACTTTTTACATGTTCAAAGGATAATTCATCGATGGTACGGAAGAAACGGATATCATCGATTTCATCGCCGAAGAACTCAATACGGACCGGATTGTTATAAGCGGAATCATAGATATCTAAAATACCACCGCGAAGAGCAAACTGATTGGCGGAGGTGACATTATCGACCGGAGTATAGCCAAGACGTTTGATCTTTTCTAACAGATCTTTTAAGACAAACATATCTTCCGTATGAAGATCTAAAAGGGAACTCTCATATTGTTCTTTTGGTAGGATGTTGATCATACTAGAAGACATATGAGCTACTAAGATAGAAGGTTTATCCTCAAAGATAGAAGAGACTGCCAACAGTCTTTCTTCGCTCATTTCTGGAGAGACACCAATGGCACTGGTTCTGAAGATTTCATCATAAGGGAAGATATATGATTCATCCTCTTTGACAAAGTCACCTAAGAACTGTGAAAAGCGTTCCGCCTCATAAATAGTTGGGAAGAGGAAGAACATCTTTCTTGGTTTATCCTGGAAAGAGAGCGCAGCTAAAAGAGCCAAGGCTTCTGGCGAAGAGACATGAATGTTCTCTTGTTGATCGAGCTTGGCTTTTTCTTTTTGTTTTTTCAGATAATCGAACAGAGTAATTTTATCTAATAATGCCATTTACTTCTTGAAATCCATCGTCACGACAACTTTAGTTTTAGGCTGATAGACTTCCGCATTATACTTCGTCATCGCTTTTTCAAAGCCGAACTTTAACGTATATTCTAAAGCTTCAGCCGCTTTGGAAATACCATCTTTCCAAGCTTCATATTCATCAGCATCACGAGCAGAAGATAAGACATAATCCGGAATTCTATTTGGATTACTAGATGGTGCTGGTCTACCGATACCGATACGGATTCTTCTGAACTGATCCGTGCCTAAAAGCTGAATGATGTTCTTTAAACCGTTATGACCAGCAGAGGAACCTTTCAACTTCAAACGGACATTACCAGGTTCGGTATCCATATCATCTACAAGGATGATGATGTCATCAATATCCACTTTATAGAAGTTTTTCACAGCGATTAAGGCTTCGCCAGAGAGGTTGACGTAGGTCAATGGTTTTACTAACAAGACGTCTTCATTAAAAATTCTGCCCTTACCGACTAAGGACTTGAAGTTCTTCTTATTGATGTCGATGTTAAAATCAGAAGCGACTAGGTCGATGGCCTGGAAACCAGAATTGTGTCTGGTATCTTTGTAGATATCGCCATAGTTGCCTATACCTAAAATAAGTTTCATATTTTACCTATGTTATTATAATCAATTTCTTTTGATTTTCTTTATTTGTGCTTGTTTTCGTCAATGAATTTCTTCAAATAATCCCAAGCTTCGTCATTATCTTCATGACGATAAAACTCAACAAGTTTCTTCTTATTCTGTGGGAAAATAAGATACATCATGTCGTCTTCTACTTTTGCTTTCATCAATAACTGCAAAGGAAGCATATAAGTGATGGTGAAAGACTGACCATTCTTCTTCATATGATTGATAGAGATAAGACAATCCTCATAGACATAAGTCGTACCGCTTGCCTGATACTTCTTAGCGGAATTATAAGTGATGATAGGAGATAAGAAGACTAATAGATTAGCCATCAACATGAGAACACCTAAAACGATGAATAAAACATTTAAGATGACATGGCATTCGGCTGTAAAAAGATGATGCTCGATAATCATATAAACAAGAGCAGAGACAAAAACAAAATCGAAGACACCAAGAGAAATCATCTCTTCCGCTTGGGCTAAATAGAGACCTTTCACATAATTCTTCAAGGAAGCAATCGTTTTCACTTCCTGAACATGAAGAAGAGTTGTTTTCTGAACTTTATCGCTACCATAAGTCAAATCATCATCAGATAATTCTGTACCACAGCTCTGACAGAACTTAGTATCAGCATCATTGTGATGTTGACAAGAGTGACAGACTTTCACAGCGCGTGAATACTGCTCGAGTACTTCTTGGTTATGATCGTTATTCTGTTTCAGTCGCTTTTGATAACGAACCAAGAAAATAATCATGAAAACCGCTAAAACAACAGCCGCGACAAGTAAACCAAAGATCAGAAAACTTTGCCATAATGGAGTGGCCTTGGAATCATAGTGATCAAGCATGATCAAAGAACCTAGCAAGACAGACCAGTCAGCCAACATAAAAATAAAAAATGTACGTCTTTCTTTCGCCATAATGATTAATCCTCTAATGTCGATAAGAATTTAGCAACATCCTTGATGGCTCTACCACGATGAGAGCAGGCATCTTTTTCTTCTGGAGTTGCTTGAGAGAAGGTCTTCTTCAAATCATAAGAATAGAAGACAGGGTCATAACCAAAACCATTGATTGGATTTGGATCAATCGTGGAGGCAATCTCGCCATTGTTGGTGCCTAAGAAGCACTTTTCAATACCTCTTTTCTTATCAAGATAGGTGATGACAGTGACATAACTAGCCTTCTTGTTTGGTTTGTCTTTTAACATATCGATCAAAACCTGATTCTTCTCATCATAGGAATGACCTTCCATCCAACGAGCAGAATGGACACCTGGGAAACCATCCAGAGCATCGATCATCAAACCAGAATCATCACTCAAGACAGGATAATCGCATTTCGATGCGATATCTTCCGCTTTGATTTTGGAATTGCCTTCAAATGTTTCCGCATCTTCTGGATGCGTCACTTCTAAATTTAAATCTTTCAAAGAGAGAATGGTGTAACCCATCGGTTCGAGCATTTCTTTGACTTCTCTGATTTTGCCTTCGTTGGTACTAGCAAATACGATTGTTTTATTCATTTTGGAAGCCCCTTTTAAAACATAACGTATATAATGATAGCAAGAAAAGAGGTCAATGGGTTATGAAAGATGAAGAATTAAAGCGTATGCAAGAAGTTGAAATGAAAGATACTCTCATCTTTCAGGGAAAAGTCGTTGGCCTACATGAGTATGATGTAAGACTACCAAATGGCAATACCGCCAAAAGAGAAGTGGTTCGTCATTGTCAAGGCGCTACCATTCTAGCGTTAAACGACAAAGGAGAATGCCTTTTAGAACACCAGTTCCGCTTTGCCTATAACGAAGTATTGTTAGAACTTCCTGCTGGCAAATGCGAAGAAGGAGAAGACCCTCTTGTCGCTGCCCAAAGAGAACTAGAAGAAGAAACAGGATATAAAGCTGGTAAGATTGTCAAACTAGGAGAATTCTATCCAAGTTGTGGATACACGGATGAAAACATTCATCTCTTCTTAGCTACCGATTTAACCTTAGGTGAAATGCATTTAGATGCCGATGAGAATCTTAATGTTGAATGGGTCAAATTAGATGATGTTTTAACTATGATCAGAGAAGACAAAATCAAAGACGGCAAAACCATTGCTGCCATCTTTGATTACCTGCTGAGGCATTCTGATTTCAATATTAAAGAAAAAACGCTATGAAGCTCATTGAAAATAATATTACTTATATGATTTCCTAAGATTTTTTAATACTTTTAAGATTGGCAACTCTCCATTTTGTACTGAACCCCTCTTGTTGGACCAAGGAGTAGGTCAATGATGAATCCAGTTTGATTGCCAAACTTTGAAATATAATCTTCAGAATAATACATCAGGTATATTTCCTTTCTCTTTGATCATCAGTTTCCACTTTGAATTTAATTTTCCTTCTCCGGTATTACATTCTATATATACGACAGAACTTCCTGAATGTTTCAGACAATCTTGATAGAATTCTTCTGATATGTCATCACCAAAATGCTTCTCAAACAAATATCCAACCTTTTGATATAACAGTTTTTTATCATATGCCTTAAGCAATTGTTCGACATCTCGAATATTTAGTTTTGGGCAATTATCAAGAGCATATTCTACTTCTTCTAATCCACCCGTTAAAGATAAGCAATCTATGGAATCTATGATAGCACGCTCCAAAGATACCACCCGCACTCCTTCTTCTCTCATTCTATCTTTTATGAATAAATCGCAATTAGATTTCTTGGCCTGATATATCACATCGCCAAATTTCAAGTCTCGAGCATGAGATTTGGTCAAATAAGTAAAAAAAGAAATAAACGACTGATTTGCTAAACCATAATATTCAAGAGCGTCGTGATAGGAGAAGTAAGCATCATCAAATAAACGACTTGCTATTTGGAATTTCGTGGCAAAGATTATACCAGTGGATGGATTCACCAACGCATACAAACCTCTTTTTACCTGCTTTACATCCCCTCTTTTCATTGCGCGATAAACAAACACAGAAAAATCAGAGGCTGTCTTGTAGGTATCTTTTAAATCGATAAACGAAAATAGTTTTGGCAATCGTTTCATAAATATATATATTATAATAACCATAATATTACATTTTCGCAATACTATGGTTTAATTTTTATAACGAGAATTAAATTGCGGCCATCTTTGATTACCTGCTGAGGCATAACAAAATTCACTTATGACAAAAAGGTTCCCTCGCTAGAAGGAACCTCTCATTTGATTACTTTTCGTCGTAATAGAAGGTCCGTTTTCTCTTTCTGGATGCACGTGCAGCAAGCTTTCTTGCATCATCAGGAGAAATAGCCAAATCCTTCATTTCCACCTTAGGTTTATCTCTAGAGAAACCATAACCTAAGATTTCACTCGTCGACATAACCATGACAAAGGCGTTAGGGTCAATCTGATAAATAGATTGCTTGATCAAAGCATAGTCTTGTTTATCAAAGCAGGCTTCCACAACAATCAAGTCTTTATGAGTGTAACCACCCTTACCTTCCAGTAAGGTGGTACCACGACCAAGATCCTTATTGATGAAATCGTTGATTTCATTCCATTTGGCAGAGATGATCTGAGCCAAATAGTATTTGTTGTTGCCAAGATACACATGGTCGATCATATAAGAACAGATAAAGGCAGTCAGAATACCGCACAAGGATGGAAGGAAGTTATAACCGTTGACGAAGAAACCGCCAACGATAATTGCCATATCGCAGATGAAGGAAGAAGTACCAATACGGATACCAGTGTACTTATTGGCTAAGATATTGATGACATCTGTACCACCAGAACTACCACCGCCGATAAAGGTAAAACCAATACCAACACCCATCAAGGCACCGCCAAAGACAATCGCAATGATATAAGCAATGGCCATCAAGCCATCACTATTAGCCGATATAGCTGCACCATTGGCAAAATTGATTGCTCGAGCAAAGGAAGCAAGGTCTAAAACATGAACACCATCAATGACGACAATGTTGATCAACCAGGCAAAGAAGAAGTCGAATAATGGATAAGCGACAGCAAAGACTAATTGCTTCAAAGAATATTTCAGACCGATCATGAATAAGCCAAGAGTAAAGAAGACCCAAGTGATGATCAAAACATACGTCTGAACACTCAAGATATCAAATCCTGGTAAGGCGTGGAAGATAATGGATAAAGAGGTGACGCCACCAGAGATGATATTCATAGGAATCAAGAAGAATGAATCAGAGATAGAGAAGATAAAGGAACCTAAGATAATGATAAAGACGTTCTTAACAATCTTTCTTGGTGGTTCGGAAGTGAACTCATTGATGATGACGTTCTTTTCCTTGATTAACCAGGTTTTAATCTTACTCATGGTGACCACCTTTCGTAGGATGTAATCTTCTGAAATCCCACTTGAGATAGTTATCAATAAAGCCCTGAATCGAGCCATCCATAACCGCCTGAACATTCACTTCAGAATACTCGCTACGATGATCCTTGACCAAAGTGTATGGACAGAAGACATAGGAACGAATCTGCGAAGAGAAGGAGATATCCAGTTTAGCACCACCGATCTTACTCATCTCTTCCTGACGCTTCTTTTCTTCCAACTGGAAGAGTTTGGATTTGAGCATCTCCATGCAGAATTCCTTATTGGCAAGCTGG
>CACXYG010000054.1 GCA_902771745.1 uncultured Erysipelotrichaceae bacterium
GATTTAGAATTCTTCAAACCAACCGTCTTAACGGCTGTACCACAGATGGCGATGTTCTATTTAAAACATGAGTTATTCAATCCAGAACTAAGACTTGTCCTTATCGGTGGTGGAGATTGCCCAGAAAACATCTTACTTGGCATTCAGAACAAAGGTATCCAGGTCTCCTTTGGTTATGGTTTAACGGAAACCAGCAGTGGTGTCGCCTTGTCTACTGGTAAAGAACCAAAGAAGATGACCATCTGCCCATTAAACAAGATCACTCTAGCTGAAGATAATGAAATCTTGATCGAAAGTGATGATATCCTCTTTGATGGCTACTATAAACATGAAGAAGATACCAAAGCCGTTATCATCGATCACAAGTATCACACCGGTGATTTAGGAAGCATGGATGAAGAGGGTAAATTGACCATCATCGGACGTAAAAAAGAGATGCTCGTCTTTGATGATGGAACCAAGATCTTCCTCCCAGAATATGAAGGAAGATTAAGAACCTATCTTCCAGAAGATGACTTTGCTGTCAACATCAAAGACCAGCAAGTCTGTCTTTATATCCACACCAAGAAAGAAGAAGCCGAAATCAATATGGCCATCATGGAATTTAACAAACGTTGCTCTAGAGGAAATCGTATTTCTTTTGTACAATATTCCTCAACTCCACTTCCCAAGACCCAGACAGGTAAAGTAAAACGCTATTTACTACATTAAAGGAGATTCTATGAACAGAGAAGAAGTAACCAAAAAGGTAATCAACATCATCAAGACAAACCTTCCCGAATTTGCTGATGTTGAAATCAAAGAAGACACCAAGATCAACACCGCCCAAGGTCTTGATTCCATGACCTTCATCTATGTCATGTGCAAGATTGAAGGTGAATTTAATATCAAGATCAAACAGAAGGACTGGGATAAGATGTTCACCCTCAAGGACATCGTCGACCAGGTCATGCTTCAGTTAGCAAAGAAATAATGAAGTCAGAACAGTTTACTCATACCATCAAACTAAGAGCCGAACATGTCAACTACAATCGCAGCTTAAAGCTATCCAGTCTGTTGCTCTTTTCTCAGGAGATGTGTATACATCACACTGAACTTTTGGGTATGGGTAGAAAAAAGACGTTGGATAAAGGTCTTTTATGGATCATCAACAAACAGGTCTTTGAAATCAATAGGATGCCAAAGTACGATGAAGAAATCACTTTGGTTACCTATCCTGGTATCATGCTTCATTTCTTCTTCCCAAGGCATTTCAAAATCTTGGATAGCCAAGGAAAAACCATCATCAAAGGCGCTACTTTATGGTCCTTGATGAACGCCAAAAGTAGAAAGATTATCGATCCCCTTTCTCATGGTGTAAAAGTCGATGGCAAAGAAGATGGGAGTGAACTACCAGTCATGTTCTTGACCAAGGCTCCCTTATTAACCAAGAAACAGATCTTAAAAGCAGACTTCCATAACTGTGACTTAAATGGACATTTAACCAACTCCGCCTACGTCGACTTTGTCGAAAGTCTCATGGATACCAACTATCTTTTAACCCATGAAGTATGTAAGATGGAATTCTCCTTCAACAAAGAAATCAAACTCGGAGAAGAAGTAAAAGTCGACTATGGCAACAAGGATGATGACTACTACTTCACCAGCGCTGACTTCTTCATTCATCTCAAGTATAAAAACAAATAGAGGAACAAGCCCAGCGATGGGCTTTTTCCTTTGCCTTTTAAACTTTTAAAACAATTTAGACAAAAACAAAACGAAATTACCAATATATTAAGGAGGAGGACATTCTAATGAAGAATTCCATAACTACTGGCGAGACGTTAATTGCTGAAGAAAAGGAAAAAATGACGCTTATGCACGATGTGCTGATGGCAAGAGTATTTCATGATAATGTGGAATTATCCCAATATGTCTTGAACATCATGTTAAATCGAACAGATTTAACCATCATATCGTCTGAAGCCAAAAGAGAAGGTCTCTTATTTCCAGATTTAAAGGAAACCTACCTGGATATCTTGGCCCTTGGTGATGAAGAAGGATTATATAGAATCAGAATCCATAAAATCCATAAGAACTTCAGTTATCAGAAAATGAGATACTATCAAGGATTGCTAGACGCCGATTGCATGACGATGTGTCCAAATGAAGAAACGTTCCCACATACCATACTGATTGCCCTTTTAGAAGAAAACTACTTTAACGATAACATTCCTGATCATGTCTGTGACATAAAAGACAAGATCTCAGATCAAACCTTTGGATCCTTGATGGAATGGCATATCTTAAGTTTAAACTACCAAAACTTAGAGACTGAATTTGGTAAGCTGATGCATGACTTCAACTGCGACAAACCACAAGATATGCTTTTACTTCCTCTTAAAGAAAAGGTTCAATATTTTAAAGAGGGACCATTGAGTATGTCTTTAGAAGATGATATCCGTGCCCTGTTCAAAGAGGAGTTTTCTCTTGAAGAGAACGTCGAAAAAGAAAGAGTCATCAAGGAAACTAAAAAATCCATCATTTTAACCATGCTCAAGAACGGTTTATCCCCAGAAGAAATCTCCAACATGACTGATCTACCTATCGACTTCGTGAAAGAAGTCCAGGGTAAATAAATCGGCTGATATTTCTTTAAACAGTAAACTATCTAGTAAATAAGCGAAAAGACTGCAACCAATCCAAAGTGCAATAGACATTTGTATTCAGTTGCAGTCTTATTTGTATCCATCAAAGATTTCCATCTTGCCAACCGCAATCTGGTTATCGAACCAAACGAAAAGCCGATCGCATCGGCTTTTTCATTGGTTCAGAAGGGGTACGTATATCTTTCCAGCTCACTGTAATTCTCTTTTAGTACTTTGTAGAATCGACAAAAATGTAGAATTCTACATAAAAAACGATTATAAATATTGAACTAGTAATTTTTTATATGATAAAATATAATCGAGAAAAATGTAGAATTCTACAAAAGAGGCGATTAGAATGATTGAAAGAAATGTATATTTAAATAAACTAATTGAATCAAGAGAAAATGGTTTTCCAAAAGTAATTACCGGTATAAGAAGATGTGGCAAATCATATTTATTAGAAGAAATATATAAAAAGTATTTAATTGATAGCGGAGTAAATGAAAAAAATATTATCATCATCGATCTTGAAGAAGAAGAAAATTATGAATATTATGATCCTATTAGCTTATCAAATCACGTATTAGATTTATGTGATAAGGATAAAATGAATTATGTTTTCATTGATGAGATTCAAAATGTTGTACCCATTATTAATCCTGTTTTTACTGATGGGAAGCATATTAAAGCAAAACCAAAAGATGAAAATGCAATAACATTTGCCAAAATAGTATTAAGTTTATCCAAAAAGAAAAATATAGATCTATACGTAACAGGTAGTAATTCAAAAATGCTTTCTACTGATGTTCAAACAGAATTTAGAGATAGAGCAACAAATATTAATGTTAATCCTCTTTCGTTTGAAGAATATATGAAATACACTAACTTAGAAGAATATAGAGCAATAAATGAATATCTAACATATGGTGGTATGCCTCTTGCTGTTTTAAAAGAAAGAGAAGAAGATAAAAAGGATTATTTAACTAATCTATTTGAAACAACATATTTTAAAGATATTATCGAACGATATAAGTTTAGAAAGGCTGAAGCGTTAGATGAATTATGTACTTTACTATCAACTTGTGTTGGAACTTTAATTAATTCAGAAAAACTTTCTAATACCTATAAAAGCAAAACAAAAAATAAAATTGATTCTGAAACTGTTACTTCTTATGTTAATGCATTTAAGGATGCAAATATTATAAGGGAAGCAAATAGATATGATGTAAAAGGAAAAGAGATAATTTCCTCATTAAAAAAATATTATTTTATAGATACAGGTCTTCGAAATGCAAGACTTAATTTTGCATTCTTAGATGAAGGACAAATGCTAGAAAATGTTGTATATAATGAATTGATATATAATGGATATTCGGTTAGTGTAGGTACTTATGACAAAGTTGAAAAGAACAAGAACAATGAAAGCATAAGAAGAACTTATGAAATTGATTTTCTGGCGACAAAAGGTACTAGAATGTACTACATTCAGGTCGCAAGTGATATAAACAATGAAGAAACAAGAAATAGAGAACTAAAACCATATATATCATTAAATGATCAAATCCAAAAAATAATTGTAATAAATAGACCTATAAATGAAACTAGAGATATGAATGGTTTTATTGTTATTGGAATAGTAGATTTTTTATTAAGATTTATTAAATAATTGGATACCTACAGAAAACTCAATATCCATCAAAGATTTCCATATTGACACTTCATACTGAATTTTCAGTCAGACAAAATGCCGATTTTCTCGGCATTTTTAACTTTCGTACGAAAGTTCAGTCAGATTGACTTAAAATTCAGTTTGCTTTCTTTTCGAGATCTTTTTTATATTCCTCAATAAACGATTTAACTTCAGAATCATCCACCTCAAACATTTGCAAAAAGTAAGCAATCAAGGCAATAAAATCAATGATTGTATTAAAAGGACTATTCTTTCACAATAATGTGAGGGAATAGTCCTGTTTTTTAAGCCTTGTAGATTAAGACGTTAGAAGAGATGTAGCTAGCAAAGTTCGCATCATTGATATCGATAGAGGCAGTCAACTTATTGCCGTTATCGCTGATGGTGTAATCATTGCAGAAGTCGATGAGTTCAAACTTGGTGAAGTCATAGAACTTCTTGTGCTTCAGATCAAAGGAAGTAATCTGATATTCGCCAGCAACATTGTGATCAATGTAGTTGGTAAGATTGTAGAATCTTGCCATCTTACCACTGGTAGATAAGATATCATCTTCGTTGGTGGTATAGAGTAATTCACCATTGTTGGCGTTAGAAACAATCTGACCACGGAGAGATAACTTGACTAGGCCATCTAAGACAGAGACATCTGTACCAAGTTGTAAGGCATAGAACGGATTGAAGGTGTTATCTTCATCAATCTGCTTAGTCTGATGATAGAGTTTTAAGTAGGTCTGACCAAAGCTGACCAAGTCAGCATTATCATCACCATACGTGATAGAAAGCAAGTTAGATAAGTTGAGCAAGAACTTAAACTGCTTCTTGGATTCATCATAGATGGCACCGGCAGTGAAGATCGAAGAGAAGTCACTCGAGAGATTGACACTCAATCCCTCCGTCATACTAGCAAGAGCGTTATCTTCTTCCTCTTCTTCTGGTTCTTCAGGTTCCGTGACAGCTTCTTCAACATCGCTGGTGGTCGTGACCTTATCCTTCTTACCAAGAGCATCATAGATGTTGCCCATGATGGTCTTACCAGCAGGACGATCATCCATATCCAAACCTAAGGAGACAAGATAATATAAGATGTTGTTCTTGAATTCTGTCTTTGAGACTTTATAGGCGGTAGAGGAGATGATGCTGGTTTCCTGATCGTTGCCATCTAAGGCAGCATCGGTTCTGGTGTTATCGATATAGACCATATCGTTCTTGAAGGCATATTCCGTGACATAGAAGCCGTTATCGGCTAAGGCTTTATCACCCAAAGCGACAGAGAGGTAGGTGTATAACTCACCATCATAGACATAAAGATCAACATTGAGATTCAAATCGAAGCAGAAGGCTTCTAAGTTGATTGGCGTCTGAGATTCACCATTGAACATGGTAAGGTCGACATTGAGATAACCACCGATATGATAGTAGTTGAATTCGGTGGTATCCATGGCCATACCGATCAAATTGGAAAAACCATCTAAGTCAACGAAAGTATTCTTGGTATCCTGGTTGTATTCCGTGACACTTGGTAAGGCAGTAGAGTCAAATTCGACTAAGGAGATCGTAGCATAAGCTACCTTGGTACCATCATTCTTAGAAAGATCTACTGTTAAAGAGGTCAAAGTAGGTTCGACAGTATCGCTACCTTCATCATAACGGATGATGATCTTGACCAAGTCACCTTCCGAATCGATGTTGAACAATCTCTTATCGATATCTAATTCAATCTTGTTTTCGGCATCGTTGAAGTCAACCTTATTGATGTATGGATAATCAAGAAGAATGGATGGCGCCTTTAAGGAGATGACGTCTTTAATCGGCATAGAAGAGGCGACTGCAGAGCCATTATCCAACAAGTTATTCAAGACATTGGTCTCCGACATATTTGAAGCGATATCGACGATGTCCGTGACAGTAGATTTATGCATTAAGATATGCATATTGTTGTTGTAATCAGCGGTGAATTCACCATCCACAATGTTATTCTCGCTATCAACAACTTTATTCTGATAGTTGAACTTGATAGATTGCGTAGCGGTGGTGTCTTCCATAGCAAAGCCACTTCCGATCGAGACATATGGATGGGTGATATCAAGCTTACCAGCAACGACAGGAGCATCTTCATCACTCAAATCCCAATAAGCGGAACCATTTAAGCTGACCTTGGTCTTGAAGTCCTGCTTATTTTCTTCATCAGTGACAAGATTGTCCTTATAAGCGGCATCGATCTTGATACCATACTTCTTTAAATTGTTGGTTAAGTTATAGAAGGCTTTAGAGAACTTACCCGCATCTTCAATCTGGACATAGCTGGAGATATCTTCTAAGGATGGATCGACATAATCTGCAAAGCTGAGTTTGAAGGAAAAGTCCTGATCAGCGGAGATGACGGTGGATAATTCAATATCGTTAAACTGTAATTTACCTTCTTCTAAATAGTCAGAATTTAAAGTGAGCGTGATCTTACCGATGTTCTTACCAAGCAAGGAAGAATCCTTGAATAAGTAAGGAATATCTAAAACAACTTTAATGACGTTTTGCGTGCCGACAACTTCATTATTGCTATAAACATCTTCATCTTCAGCAGTGATGCTGATAAAACTGGATAAGCTTTGTAAGTTACCCTTCTTGAGTTCTTCTAAGTCTGCTTTGAAAGCATCGGAAGAACCTAAGAAGTCTAAGATATCAGCCACATCATCAAAAGCGATAGAAGTAGAGGTACCGCTGTTGGTATCTAAAATATCTTTAATTTCACCAAGTTGAGCGTGAGCGATGTAGTTCTTGAAGACCGTGACATCATGTAAGGAATCGGTTCTGTTATTCTCTTCGTCATAAGTCTTACTGGCTTCCTTGACGATAGAATCAAAACCAAAGTATAAATTCTGATTCTGATAGGTGATATCAATGTTGTGATTATAGGCACCCTTATTGGTAGTAGCATTCATCGATAAGTAGTAAGTACCTTCACTTGTACCATCTAATAACTTAGGAGTAGAGACCTTGGATAAATCCGCACCGATCTTACCAGTAGCAGAGATGGAGTTGTAGTTGTTGTTGGTACCATCATTGATCTTATCGTTATAGGTTAAGGAATAGTTGGCTAAGAACTGCTTGTTACCGATGATATTGCAGATCTCATCAAAGAGAGGAACCGTACCCTTGAAATCAGAATATTCGCTATCATCAATCGTTGCAAAACCAGAGAAGGCTTCTGGAGTAAGAGTGACGGCAACATTAGTTGACTTGCTCTTACCGGTGTTTTCGTCCACACTGGAGAAAGTAAGACCAGAGACTTTGATATACTCAATACCATTATTTAAAGCTGAGGTATTGCATTTGACACGAATGGTGATAACCCCATCAGTCAAACCAAGATAAGAACCATCCACACCAAGAACAAAACTCTTAGTAGTAGCATCATAATCGAAGTAGGTGGTGTAGTTACCATCGTCATCCTTCTTTTCCAAGAAATTCTGAATGGAGGTTAAATCACCCTCTTTGATGGCGTTGATATCTAAGGAACCAAGGGTGGTCTCCATCTGGGAAGAGATGACTTCAATCGCCTTTTTACCACTACCTTCGGTGATCAAAGAGAAGATATCAGAGATGGTGGTATTGGTAACCTTGGCCTTTAATAAATCATTGAAGGTCAAATAGGTGTTGGTGCCAGAATGATAGACCGATAAGTTATTCAAGACTTCCTGGTTGTTATTATCATCCTTGCTGGAAAGATGATTTAAGCTTAAGGAATAGGTACCTTTGGCAAAATCACCATCGGTGATCTTTGCCTGCATCAAACCAGAAATATTAAACTCGCTGTTTTCCACAGTGTCTTCTTCAACAGTATTCTCATCACCATCATCGACAGCTGGAGTGGTGGTTTCACTTGTTAAAGCGACATCGATTTTGACATCGGAAGTACCTCCGACAATACT
>CACXYG010000055.1 GCA_902771745.1 uncultured Erysipelotrichaceae bacterium
CCATACCTGAAACGATGTTATTTCTTGTCTTTTTTAGACCTTCTTTAAGTCTTGCAAAGAGACCTTTCTTAGTAGGAGCTTCTTCCTGAATTTCTTCCTGCGGCTCATCTTCAGCGTTTTCATCAGTTTCTGCTAAATCTTCGTTTACATTCTCCTCTGTAGAAAGAACAGTTCCAGCTGGTTCTTCAGTTGCAGATACAAAACTCTGCTCTATATCAGCTGGTGCTTCACCAAAACTTTCCTGGCCTTCGCTAGTTTCAGCCCCTGTCTCAATATTCTCTTCTACTACTTCTTCTGAAGCAGTATTCTTCTTTTTCCAATTCCAAAATGCCAAAATTTATATCTCCGTAAAAGTATTATGAATCAATCTCATCATCTATAAGATTAACGCTAACAAGAGTAGATACACCCTTCTCCTGCATGGTTATACCATAAAGTCTGTCAGCCTTTTCCATAGTACCACGTCTATGTGTAATAACTATGAACTGTGTATGACCTGTAAGCTTATGAAGGTATCCAGCAAATCTGTCTACGTTACTTTCATCAAGGGCAGCCTCAATCTCGTCAAGGAGACAGAATGGTGAAGGCTTAAGGTTCTGAATCGCAAACATAAGTGCAATAGCTGCAAGAGCCTTCTCACCACCGGAGAGCTGCATCATATTCTGAAGTTTCTTTCCTGGTGGCTGGGCGATAATCTTAATACCTGCCTCAAGAACATCATCGTCATCCATAAGTTCAAGAGTACCTTTACCGCCGCCAAAGAGTTCTTTGAATACCTTATCAAACTCTTTATTAATCTCAGCAAACTTCTGAGTAAATGTCTTACGCATAGACTCATCAAGTTCAGCAATAATACCTGTAAGAGTTTCTTCCGCCTGAATAAGATCATCGTGCTGTTTCTTTAAGAATTCATATCTTTCATATACAGCCTTGTAATCTTCGATAGCATTGACATTAACATCACCAAGTTTCTTAATACCGTCCTTAACCTGAGCTATAGAACGCTTAAGTTCTCCTATGTCATCAAAGCTGTCATCACGAAGTGCCTTAGCATCTGTAAGTGACATCTCATATTCTGACCACATGTAAGAAACAAGTGAGCTAATTGACTCAGTGAGTTTTTCCTTCTGAGCATTTAACCTGTAGACTTCCTTATCAAGACCAGCAATCTTATCTGACATCTCTTCTCTTGTCTTAAAGAAGCCATCCTGCTTGCTTGAAAGTTCTGCCTTAGTTTCAATCATCACACCCAGACGCTTTTCAGAATCGCTCTGCTCTGTATGAGATGCTTCTATTGTTTCAGTTATCTGTATAATAGCCTGCTCTTTTTCAGCAATATCTGTGTCATTGTTATCAAGAGCATTCTTAACTTCGTCTCTGTCATTAGTAAGAGTCTCTAACTCTTTGGTCTTTAAGCCTTTAACACGGACGATCATCTCATAACCAGTTCTGGCTTTGATGATGGTGCAGGCTTCCACCGCACCCTTACCATTTAACAGTTCACGGATTTTCTTGATATCATCATCCATGTGCTCGGTGGTATATGTGGAATTGAACTTACCGATAAAGTTGACAGCGCAGGTTTCTAAATCAGAAACTTCAGCGATGGTGGCTCTGACTTTAGCATCGAAGAGCGCTTCGCTAGACTGCTGTTTGTTTTCTTCAACACGGGTGAACTTGAAAATCTTAGCCATGTTGTTATCAATCATGCCACGGGTTTCTGCCGAGACGTTGAGTAAAACAAGTTTAAGATCAAGATTGCGATCATTTAAGGTTGGGGTTAAGACATAAGACTTTGGCGTCAAGCCAATCTTGTGGAGCAAGCTTTTCACAGAAGCGGTCAAAGCTTCTAAATCATCACGCTTTTCCATGACATAACGATAGTGGATTTCATAGTTATAGAACGTGACAAGTGGAACTTCAACCTTCAAGTTCGTAAGTGGGAACTCGATGTTCTTGAAGATGGTCATATGAGGATATAAAGCGTAGTTTTGGAAAACTAAGCCGATACCTCTCTTTTCAGGAGAAAGGTTGGTAACTTCCTGATCGCCGAACCAAACTTCACCAGAAGTTGGCTTCAAAAGACCAGAAATCATGTAAAGAGTAGTGGATTTACCACAACCGGAAGGGCCAAGTAAACCGACTAACTTTCCATCTGGAACTTCAAAGTCCATGTTGTTGACAGCGATGGTATCACGAATATTCTTCTTTGGATTACCAGGGAAGATCTTGGTGAGGTTCTTTAATTTGATTTCCATAATCAATTTTCTCCTTATTTCGTACCGTCGGAATCGACGTCTTCATCAAGTTTCAAGCGTTTGGCTTCGCTTCTGGCCTTGTGATTCCTATAAGCCGTGACGAAGAACTTACCGAAGTAACCGATGAAGAAGATTGCAGCGATAGATAAAACGACGATGAACGTATCTAATGGATTGAAGACAGCAAGGGAATTGGCAAAAAGATTTGCTCTGGAGGTGATGAAGAAGATATCCATGATCAAGACAGCAACCGCGCCATAACCGATAACTGCTGTTTTGAGATAATTGCGATTATTGACTCTCAAGAATTCATCATTCTTGAACTTGTTCTTGCGATAGAAGTAGTTGGCGATGGCAAGACCAGCGTAGATGAGAGTGAGGGCAAGGAAGATGAGGACACCGATCAAGATGTGATTGACCTGAGCGACTGGAGTGGCAGCTGGTTCGAAATATAATGCGCCAAGGAAGTAATCCATATTGGTAGACCCTTGGTCTTTATTGGATGTGACAGAGATGATAGAGAGATGCATCTTGATGCCGCAGAGGTAAACACCCTTTAATCCCTCAAGTTTCAAATCGTGCAAGACGAAGTTGAGTTTGTTTTTGCCATAGGTTAGATTGAGGTTAGCCGAGATAGAGCCTTCATCCTTGACGTATCTCTTCTGGGTTGTTCCGTCTTCATAAGAGACAAGGAAGTAAGCGGTGGAAATGCCGGTAAAACCAGTGTAGTAATCAAAGGTTCCTTTCTCGACAGAATCCATGAAACTATCATATTCTTCATCTGGATGGAGAAGACTATCGTCGTGAAGTTTATCCTTTAAGGTTTGCAGATAGAAATCTTTGAAATTATTATCTAATTCAACGTTGACGGAGACATAACTGCCAAAGGTTGAATAGTTCATCGCCTTGGCGCTGATCTGCTCAGTCAAATCGGTGTTAGCTTTTCTGCTCGCCTTGGTCGCCGAGAAATCATCGACAATGTACGTCTGACTAAGATCCGGTTTCCAGTAACTCTTTTCGTCTTCCCCAACAATCTTTTCGGCGGTGAAGATGTTAGATAAGACAAGCGAATCACGGTTGACTTTACCCTCTTCAGGTAAGGCGATGTTGATTGCTATTGTCGCCTTGTTATCTGAGATGACAGGACCAATACCATCATAAGGGTTAGAGGTACTGACTTTCTCAATAGTGGTAGAACCATGATGGGTAGTGCCATCTAAAGTGACATAGTCGTAATTGGCAAGGAGTGGATAATCCTTATCTGCATAAATACCGTTTGCGTTGGTGCCGTAATAACCGAGCATGAAGTTCTGATTGCCATTAGCGGTCAGGGTAAGTCTGTAGGATTGGCCAAAAGAAACATAGGAACTAGAACTAAAAGCAGCCTCGAAATCAGGGTCTAAGACCTTGACATTTGAGGCTGTTGAAATATCAAATCCGTATTCATCATTGGCCGCTTTAAGGGCAGACTTAGTGGATTCCTGAGAACTAATAGAAGCAGTGGTACCTTCGGTTGAAACAGTCTTGGCAGTAGTGATAGCAAAAACAGAAATGAAGAGACTGACGACAACAGACAACAGACCGAAACCACGTTTTTTCATATTTTCTTTCCTCCGGAAGAACGTCTCGACGAGTATCATCTACGAATGTGAGTCTAGAAAATATATATATAAATATATATATTCCTCTCAATTTTACCAAAAACAGTGCTTTTCTTCAATGCACATCATATATTTTGGGGGTAACTACTATTCTACTACATTGCATTAAGGTTTGTCCAAAAATTTAAAATTCTTTGAAATTTTCTTGTTGGAATGATAGTTATCGGCCACCTCTTGCAGATTGTAATAGATTTGTTCATTGGTAATATCAACGTAAAAAATTTGCAATAAGTATTCGCCAAAGTCCTGTTTGTTCTTGCTTAACGTCATCATCAAGACATTGGCGATCAAGGTGATACCAAAAGTAGCAAAGGCTAAAATGAGAATACCGAAGATAAAAATCGCACTATAAGCCGTATATCTACCAAAACTGAGGTGCAATAACTGCTGGTTGGTTCGACCGATATGATAGATGAGCATACCAAAGGTTTGACGGGATCTGCGGAAGATTAAAGGTGGAATATAAAAGATCAAAAGCGCGCCTAGAATGACACCCACTGGCAAGTCGATGAAGGTTATCGACATGGAGATGAAACGCAAATCTTTATAGTACTGTGGGAACGCTACAACCAAATCACTGGTCAGCTGATCTCTGATAAAGGGTTCATAGCAATTGCTGTTGTAGTAAGCGTAGGTTCCACCTTCGACCTGGAAGGCATCATTACGGACAATTTCTTCCTGATCATTCTTCACAAATAAAGAGACACCATCTTTTTGTAAATTCAAACGATAGTTATCGTATTTTTGTTGTTCTTCAATCGCGAATTCTTCATTATTGGTCTTCGAAAAACTGATAAAAGTATCAATCGCATCTTCATAATGAGACATGATGGTACCAGGAGTTGGGGCTGGTTGTAAGGAATTATAGTAGGTGACAATCTCCTCATAACGATCATCGCTGCTGATATAGATATATAATCCGCTGTCAACTCTCGTCTTGTTCACTCTAGTCTGACACTCTTGATAATAAGGGGTGTTATTGACGATGGCTCTGGTAGCACTGAAAAGCAAAACCGCAGCTGCAATAAAGAAAAGCATATCGAGAATGCGAGCAAAAACACGCTTGGATAACACTGGCTTCTTGTAATCGATATGAATCTCTTTTTCCTCAGCTTGAGGTTCTTCTTCGAGATTGTAGGCTTTCATTTCTTCGTTCATTTACGGATTCTCGCTTCTAAGATCTTATCGTAGGTTTCATTATCCACCAGAATGGAATGACTAAGTAAATCACTTAAACTCTTACCAAAATAGTTAAAGCCGATGACAAAACCGGAGGCCAGCGCTAAAACCAAGGTGAATAAGGACATATAGAACAACACGGATAAAGAGAACAATCGAGTAAAGGCGACAAACATCATCGGAATAAACAGGATGACAGGGAGGTTGAATAACAAGTGAGAGATAAAGAAGGCAAGTCGACGCCATCGAGGGATGATCTTGAAGTTTTTGGAATCAAGACGGATGCACTTTAGGGCAACCATACCAAAGGTCGAACCTTTCTTGTTCAGCAGTGGAAGAAGCAAGAAATATAAACTGCAAGAAAGAAGGTAAGTGATGATAGCAGAAATCACAATTACCCTATCGTTTTTTGCGGATAATTCCTTGTTTTCTAACGAATAGTTACGATAACTAGGTAATGCCGTTTCTTCCGAAAGGATATCATTTAACATGTAAGAGTACATGGAGGAGATACTACCTGTCTTGAAACTGGCAAGATCATCTCGTCCCTGATTGGTCAGACTGTCTTTTTCATCAATTAGAGGTTTGAATTCCTCTAAGTAGACGTCTTTTAAAACAAACCCTTCCGCAGCAAAGAAAGAAGAAGTATCACACTTCTTGATGTTTTCAATGGCTTTTGTTTTATCCATACCCTTGATAGAGACAAAGTAAGTCAGTGGATAAAGATGACTTTCTTCCCCTTTGACCAGGTCTTTGACAAAAAGTTCAGCCGAATAATCAAAACAAGTATCAAAATCATACTTGTCCTTCTCATCCTTGTATTCTAAAAGATTGTTATCATATAGGACATCCATCATCAAATGGTGATTACGGTTGGCTTGATCTACATCCGCTTGATAATTTGATATGCTTCTGGCAATCGGGAATATAGCAGCCGTGAACAGCAAAACAGACAAAACAAAATTCAGCAGCATATCCGCAAGATACACTAAAATACGTTTACCCTTTTTGATCGGGTAGACGTCAATAATTTCGCTGTTGGTATTTAATTTTTCGTTATGTACAGTAGAGTCAGTTTGCGTCACGAAGTTGTCCTCGAATTGAAAACAAAGAGAAAGTAGTGGTTAGGTTATTATATAACTAACTGGTAGTAATCTTGAAGAATGATTTTATCTTCTTTCTTGAGATAATTCTGCAATCATTTTTTCGTTTCTCTGTATTTTGGTATTTCTGAAAAGAAAAAATGAAATCTAAAGAGCTAGCATCATCCATAGGATAGCGGCAAGTTACAGACGTGACAGGTCAGTAAAAATTACAAAACAAAAAAAATAATTTCAGTCTTCTCTGAATTTCTAAAAACATAAATAGTCATCTTAAAATTTACGAAACATTTTCGAAGTTAAAAATACTTATACAAATGAAAAATATTTATATTTAACGATAATTCCAACCAATCCAAGCAGTAACAATTTCAAACTTGGTTTGTAAAAAGAAAACTAGGCATTTAAGGTATTTTTTCTTCTAACATCACACACAATAGAACCAATATTTGTTTCCATAAAATAGAATTCAAAAAGCATCACTTCTAACCATATAAATCCAGGTTCACTATCTTTTCAGAATCAAAGCCTTGAAACAGGCTGCCAACCCATAGTTCATGTTATGCAATCCAAATAGGAAAACATCCTTTTTCCCGAGTGGAATTCCATCAAGCAAGTGAAATAAAACTAGATACAATTGTCTTCGATTCAAAGACAACTCACAAAGAAGAAAAAATGGTGTTTTACCTCCCTAGGAAGTAAAACACCTCGAAATATTAAATCGCCTCTAAGTACTTTCCGATATCAGAATAATCATCAATCCAGATGACAATCAGATCAAAAGTGAAGAAATAAGCCGTCAAGTCACGATAGACTGTCTCTGAATAACCATCCCCTTTCTTTAAGAAAATGAAGTTGAACTTGAGATAGTTAGAAGCCAAATCCAGTAATCTCTTCATATCCGGATCCGTTAAAGAAATGCCGATAAATAAACAGGTATTGAACTTGAAATCGTGTAACTGCTTGGAAATCGACCAGCTATAAGGATTGTTATAAAGATAGTAATATTCCGCTTCGTTGAAGATCAGAGAATCGGTATATTTCTTCTCATTATATTTGTCATAAGGAAGAAGACCATGGACATGATAAATATCGGCTTTGGCTTCCTGGTCGATGAAGGAATTATCATCATAGACAACGGTATAACGGATTCTTCTCTTCTTTAAAAGATACTCTAAATTGGTATCGTAGTTATAAGTGATAACTGAGGTATGCTGATGTCTTTCAATGTAGTTGACACAACGGTACAGCGTTGCATCCGGATCATCAAAACCCTTGGCTTCCTTAAAGAGATATAGTTCACGATTCAAAGATTCATAAGAGTCAAAACCAGAGGTTTTCATGACCATAGAGGTGGTAAAGAGCTCCTTACCAACATAGCGCTGAATCTCATCCGCAAACTTGTAATCGCCTTTGTAGAAGTCGTTATTTAAGGAGTCTAATAATTGACTCCAGCTAGGTGCACCATAATCGACATTGATACCAGCACCCATGACCAAGTCCACATGTAATTTATTGGTGTAGAATCTCATCAACCACAAGACAAAAGTAGCTGCCGATTCATTGATGTTCTCATTATCTTTGTCATGGGAGAGATGATAGAGCAAATCATCCGTGATATTGGACTTTTTTGGCTTATACTGGAAGGAGATCTTCTGACCTTCCATATAGCCGATGGCATAGAAGTTGGCGTTGGAGAAATAGATATTTAAAGACGCTTCTGGCTCATAGAAATCCATGTCGAAGGATTTGATCCTGACGATGTTGACATTGCCCATGACGTCCATCTTTTCGGGGTTAAAACGAGAAAGAGAGGGATAGATATGCGTCACATATTTATGAATGTGATCCTTCTTGGAATGAACGATGCATTTAAAGTTGCAGGTCGGATCAAAATTAAAACCAAAGGATCTTAAGACGATATCGTCATAAGAGACGTTGGCATAATAGAACAAGAATAAGAGAACCAATAACGATTTCTTTTGGAAGATATACTCTTCTTTTTTCGCTTTTTCCATATAAACCTCCCCTTGG
>CACXYG010000056.1 GCA_902771745.1 uncultured Erysipelotrichaceae bacterium
GCAGCAAAGAAGCTTATGGAAACCGGCAAGGACATCCTAGTGCAGATGGCCTACGCCGCTCCCAAACAGTTTAAAGTTTCAAATTAAAAACTAAAGGCGACTATCGTGATTTTACAATCTCTTTCTCTGCGGATAAAGAGAATAGTTCTTTAATGAAAAAAGGTCGCAAGTATACCTTTGATGAGTTTATTCAGGATGTGATTTCTGGCACCAAACTCAACATTGATGCGATTGAAAATTCTCAGTTCGATATCGCCCCTAAGGCGACGCAAACCGGTAAATATTCAGATGAATTCTGTAAGTATTGTCCTTATAAGGATGTATGTTATCATGCCAAAGCGGACATCAGAAACATCAAGAGCGAAATGGATAAACACTTCCAGTTAGCCGAAGGCTCTGCTGGTAGTGATGAATCCGATGATGATTATGTTGAGGATGTGGAGGAATAGGCCATGACTGAACAAGAACAGAAAGAATTAAGTAAATTCAATCCAGGGCAGTTCCAGGCTGTCACCTCTCCTTTAAAACAGAACATCTTGATTTCTGCTGGTGCTGGTAGTGGTAAGACCAAGACGTTATCTTATAAGGTTTATCATCTGGTCGCTTATGAAGGAATTGAACCTTCTTCTTTATTGGTTTTGACGTTTACCAATAAGGCTGCCTTTGAGATGAAAGAAAGAATCATCAAGCAGTTTAAAGAACATCAGGGACCAGATAGCAAGCAATCGGCTGAGATTGTCTCTGCTCATATTCAGACGTTTGATTCTTTTTCTGCCTATCTTGCTAAGAAGTATGCATCCTTATTACAGATTCCTGATAATCTTACGGTTGCGGATGATAATGTCTTGACTGCGAAGAAATCTGAGATTTTAGATGAAGTCTTACATGAATACTATGTCAATGAACCTGATAGAACATATAACACGTTTTCTAAGTTCTGTACGGCCGATGATCGATTCATGAAGTCTTTGATTTTCTCGGTGGATAAGGAATTACAGAAACTGCTTCCTTCCAAGAGAAAAGAATTCATCAACAATTATGATCAACGTTTCTTAAGTAGAGAATTCTTTGATCAATGCTTTGATGAGATGGTTGAGTCCTATAAGAGAAATATCAGAATTGAAATCTCTAAGGCTGTTTTTGATATTAGAACAGATTCTTTTACGGATCCTAATATGTTAGCTAAAGCCTTAAATAACCCAACGTATTATCAGTTTGACCGCAACACGGATGCTGAATTGTTTGCTAGCGATGTTACCAAAAAGGTTTATCAGCTTTTTTTAGATGTCTTAGAGGTACCAAGCAAAGATTTCTTTAAGAAACTTCATGATTTATATGAATTGGATGAAACTAAAGACCTGTTCAACGGCTCAAAACAGTGGCGCGCGATTGAAAAAGAGACCGGTCAGAAAAATTCACCCGAATATGTTTATTTCTATAAAGGTGTTCGAGAATATATTAAAGATAATGTTTATTCAAAGTTCACTGATGCATATGGCCTAGATGTAGATGAGATGTATCAAAAGGTTATCTCTTTTAAGGATGATATTCATTTGATTTTTGAAATTGTCAACAAGATGAATGAGCGTCTTGATGAATATAAGCTTCAGACTAACGCCTATACATTCTCGGATATTGGCTATCTTGCTTTATCGCTTTTAACTGATCCAAAATATGCTTCGGCAGCAAGAGAAATCAAGGACAGATTCAAGTATGTTTTAGTTGATGAATATCAGGACACCAATGATGTTCAAGAGACGTTCTTAAATGAGTTATCTGAAAAAGCAACTTTATTCTGTGTTGGTGACGCAAAGCAGTCAATCTATCGTTTCCGTAACTCTAATGTTCAATTGTTCATGGACCGTAAGGAACTCTTTGAAAAAGACTCTAGTAAGGGTAATGTCATCTCTATGAACTGGAACTATCGTTCTTCTTTTGAATTATTAGATGCCATCAATGCCATCTTTGATTTGTATATGACCAAGAATCATGGCGGCATCGCCTTTAACGAGGTCACTTTTGATCAGGATGGAAAAAAGATTACTGCCCAGCGTTTAGATCATGATCCTGATCCTGAGAGATTTTCGAGAACTAGTGTCCCTGGTAATTTCTATGGCCTTGGTTTCTTATCTTTTGATAATATCGACTTTTCTTCTGATACCAAGAAAGAGATTGAAGCGATTATTTATGACATCCAGCAAAAGGTAAATCATCATTATCAGATTGTCGATGCTGACACTCGTAAACCTCGTGACGCACGTTATTCCGATTTTGCTATTTTGACCAGATCCAAGGGTAAATTCTCGGATTATCAGCAGTTCTTTGATGATGCTAGAGTACCTTTGAATATTGTTACAGAAGAGCATTTAACTCAGATCAATGCTGTCTTGTTATTGCAGTCTCTCATCACTTTAATTTCTTGCCTGATTCAGAAAGAAAAAACGGGTGAGATTACTGAAAATGTTCACCATCTTTTTATTTCGGTTGCTCGTAGTTATATCTATGGTATCAAGGAAGGTTATGATGATGATCACATCTATGAAATCTTGATGGATGAGGATTCATCTCGATTATGGAATGATCCTATCATGGTTAAGGTGAGTGCGTTTGCTCACGCTCATAAGGACACTGCTTTAACCATTATCTTCTTAGATATCTTAAAAGAGTTCCATATCTTAAAGAATTTGGTCTATCTTGGTGATGTTATTTCTAACAATGATAAGATTGAATCTTTCTATCAGATTGTCGTTGCCCAACAGTCTGTCGGTCAGGGTATTGAAGACTTTGTCAAACTCTTCAAGAATATATCTAAATACCGTGTTGATATCGCTGCTGAAACTGATACGGAATTAGAAAATGCCGTTTCTTTGATGACGATTCATAAGTCCAAGGGTCTGGAATTCCCAATTGTCTATATGCCAGTCCACTATAATTCTTTGGGTGGTGGAAGAGCAGGAAAACTTGACTGTAATCTCTCGTTTAAGAGAGGCCTTGTCTTACCACATTATGCTTATGATGAGATTGCGGCTAATGTATTAAATGCCGGTTATTATATGGATGAGGGTTCGACTTTTGAAGAAGTCAACGAACATGTTCGTATCTTCTATGTTGCTTTAACCAGAGCCAAAGAAGCTTTGTTTATCGTTGGTAATCAGGATAGAGCCACCCTTGGTTCTAGAAGTAAAGAAAATCTCTATGATATGATGGACTATGTCTATCACTATCCTCAGATGGACCCTGCCTTTGAAGGACTTTTGGTAAAAGAAGGTGTTCTTACGAGTGAAGAATATAATGATTATCAGAATGAATTGCGATTCTATCATGATATTTGTCTCTGTCAATTGGACACGGGAACATTCTCTGATGAGATTGCAGAAGCGGCAAGAAAGAAATTCTCGGAATTAAAAGAATCGTTGTTCAAGAATTTAAAAGAACATATCGCTGAGTTTAAGGATAAATTTGGTCAGCATGCTCTCTCTTTATTACCTATGGCTAGTGCTGATCAGAAAGCCAGATTCTTGGGTGTTCTATACAAGAAGGATTTCTCTATTAATAACTATGATGAACTTTCCAAAGAATATACTGGAATCCATTTAGATGATGCTGTTAAAGTTCAGAGTGAAGAAATTGATGAACTTCTGAAAGATGATAAGAAGCATTTGACGGATTTACAGCTTATTGCTCTTGCTTATGCTATCTATGGTATCAAGGATAGTTTTGCTCGTATCGTCTATGATGAAAATGTCATTCATAACTTCCGTTATGATGCTTATGAGAATCAGACTGAGGTTGTTCAAGAAGATAAGAAGTACACCTCTCCTGATCTTATCATTGATGATTCTGATATCGACTTTGAAGTCAGAACCATCAAGAAAGGCAGAGCGAGTAAAGCCTTCAATGATGATGAAGACTTAGAAAAAGTCAAAGCTTTAGATTATGGCACAAGACTTCATGCCTATTTGGAGTTATCTGACTTTGTAACTAAGGATACTTCCTTCATTAAGGATTTCAATGACCGAAAGAAGATTGATGCTGTCTTGCATCTAGATATCTTTGATCATTTAGAAGAAGCCTCTTTATATCATGAATATTCCTACTTTGATCCAGACTTGAATTCTAATGGTTCGATCGACTTATTGATTGTTTATCCAGACCATATTGATATCATTGACTACAAGACGAAAGATATTGATGACCCTGAATACATCAGACAACTGAATATCTATCGCCGCAATATCGAACGAATCATGCCTGGAAAAGAGATTCACATGATTCTTCTTTCTATCTTAGAAGCAAGAACCAAAGAAGTCGAAAAGGTCGATATCACCGATTAAAAATAGCCTCGACTAGTGCAGTCGAGGCTTTTATAGAATCTAGATCAGGCAAGTTCAACCTTACCGGTATAAAGGTCGTAATAGGAACCTTTTAAGGCGAGAAGTTCATCTTGAGTACCGCGTTCAATGATGGTTCCATGGTCAAGAACCATGATTTCATCCGCGTCACGGATGGTGGATAATCGATGCGCGATAACCATGACGGTTCTTTCCTTCATCAAGTCATTCAAGCCTTGCTGAATGAGAAGTTCGCTTCTGGTATCGATATTGGATGTCGCTTCATCAAGAATCATGACTGGAGGTTGATTCAAAGTCGCTCTGGTTAAACCGAGCAGCTGTCTTTGACCCTCAGAGAGATTAGAACCATCATCATATAACATGGTCTGATAACCTTGAGGAGAACGACGGATAAAGCTGTCGGCATGGGATTTCTCAGCCGCAGTTTTAATCTCATCACTAGTGGAATGACGGCGGACATAACGGATGTTATCTTCAATAGATTCGGTGAATAAGTGCGTATCCTGAGTGACCATAGACAAAGCTCTTCTTAACGACTCTAATTTGATATCGTAGATAGAGATATCATCATAAGTGATACTACCAGAATCAATCGGATAGAAACGAGCAAGAAGAGAGATGATCGTCGTCTTACCAGCGCCGGTAGAACCGACAAAGGCGACTTTCTTTCCTGGGTGAGCCTCAAAGGTGATACCTTTTAGAACTTCATGACCTTTGACATAAGAGAAGTGAACATTCTTAAACTGGATAACACCTCTTAATGGTCTGATTTCTTCACTTCCATCTTCATGGATAATTCTCCATCCATAACGATGAGTGAAGTCATTATCGTTTTCATCTAACTTGATCAGTTCAACCTTACCTTCATCCACCTCGGCTTTTTCATCCAGGAAAGCAAAGATTCTTTCCGCACCAGCTGTCATAGCTAAGATGTTATTTAAATGAAGGGTGAAATAGTTAAATGGTTGACAAGCATTACGACAGAAGACCAAATAAGACTGTAAGCCACCAAAGGTCAAGGCACCAGCCCAACCCGTACATAAGGCGGTGACACCAGCCACGGCTGAAATAGAGAAGTTCAGATAACTGATAGAGACGAAGAAAGGTGTAGTCACCTGGGTTCTGAAGAAGGAATTGGTGGCTGCTTTTCTCCAATCAATATTAGCTTTTTCAAACTTTTCAAAGGATTGTTCTTCATGGTTGAAGGCTTTGATGACCTTCACACCAGCGATGTCTTCTTCCACAACAGCGTTGACATCGGCAAGAGCCTTCTGCTGTTGGACAAAGTATTTTCTGTTGATCTTAGCGTTGACGAATAAGAAGACGAGCATGACGATGATGAAGAAGATAACAATCATCGTCAGCGGCACATTGATGATAAAGAGACAAACAATGGTACCAACCATGTTAGTCGCGGAGACAAAGATATTGGCTAAGGAGTCATTCAAGGCGTTGACCAAAGCATCAATATCATTGGTAAACAGTGTCATGATGGCACCGTGGGTATGCGTATCAAAATAAGAGATTGGCAATTCTTGCATCTTACCCATCAACTCAGTTCTCAACTGGAAGAGAACCTTTTGGGTTAAGAAGACCATCAGTTCATTGTGGAAGAGAGCACAGAAGACACCACCGGCGTAAAGCGAGACGATCAAGATGATGTCATGATGTAAGGTGTCTAGAGCAACTTCCTTGATGATGTTATTCTCTTGGTTGAAATAAGCAAGGATGTGATCGGTGACCTGACCGGCAAAGAAAGTGCCAAAGATGTTGGATAAGGCTGTACCAATAGCGGTCAATATAACTAAGACTAATAAGAACCAGTATGGCTTGAAGTAGGATAAGACTCTACCTAAGGTTTTGGAGATATTAGCAGCATGTTTTGGATTTTTCATTGTGCTAAGCCCTCCGTCTGAATCTTGTAGATATCCTGATAGATGTGATCGTGTTCTTTTAAGAATTCACTATTGCCGATATTGGAGATATGACCATTATCTAAGACGATGATATTATCCGCATCAGCGATGGTGGAGACCTTTTGAGAGATGACAATCTTGGTCATCTCCGGAAGATAATTCTTCAAGTTTTTCTTTAATTGGCCTTCGGTGATTCTATCTAAGGCGGAGAAGGAATCATCTAAGATCAAGATCTTTGGTTTCTTTAATAAAGCGCGAGCGATACATAGACGCTGACGCTGACCACCAGAGACGTTATTACCGCCTTGAGAAATCATGGTATCAAAGCCATGATCTAAGGAATTGACGATAAAGTCATAACAACAAGCAATCTTACAAGCTGTCTCTATCTCTTCCTGAGTGGCATCAGGATTACCCCATAAGAGATTTTCTCTGACAGTACCAGTAAAGAGTCTTGGAGCTTGGAAGGAGATAGAAATCTGCTCTCTTAATTCATGAAGTGAGTATTCTTTGATATCATGATTAGCAATCAGGATTTCACCCTCTTTGATATCATAGAATCTCTCCATGAGATAGATCAAAGTGGATTTACTAGAGCCAGTTTCACCTAGGATTCCGACAAAGTGACCACTCGGGATAGTAAAGTTGATATCTTTTAAAACGTATTCTTCAGCGTTCTCGTTGTATTTGAAGGAAACATCCTTAAATTCCACAGAACCATTTTCTACTTCGAGAGTAGAATCTTTATTATCTTTGATTTCGTTTTCACTTTCGAATACTTCTTTGACACGGGCTAAAGAAGCACTCGATCTGGTAAACATCATGAAGACGTTAGATAACATGATTAAACTAGCTAATGTCTGATTGGTATAAGAGAGGAAGGAAGCGATATGATTTGCCATATTGGCATCATCATATCTAAGAGCATATCTTCCACCGATCAGTAAGATACCGACGATACAGACATAGGTCATCATGTTCATGATACCCATGTTGGTCGCAAGCAAGGCTAAGGCTTTCTGACCGATTGATTTGACTTCGCTGTTGACAGTGGTAAACTTTTCGATTTCATAATCTCTCTTGGCATTGGCACGAATCAGTTTCATAGCCGTTAAGGATTCGTTGGTGGTTCTGTTGATTCTATCTAAGGAGGCCTGGAGTTTATAGAACTGCGGTCTTGTCAGCATGACAATCAGGATAAGAAGAATGGCAAGTGTTGGCACAACAATGGCAAAGACGATGGATAACTGAGAAGAGATGATAAAGGCAAAGGTGATTGCAAAGACAAGCTGGAATGGCGCTCTAAGTAATGGACGTAAGACAGAACAGAAAGTATCAGAGATGATCTGAACATCGTTGGTCATTCTTGTCATCAAGGAGTTGAGACGGAAGTGATCAAGATTCTTGAAGGAGAAGTTTTGAATCTTCTGGTATTCTTGTTTTCTTAATTCAAAGCCCATACCTCGACCGGCTTTGGCGGTAAACTTAGCACTAGCCAAACCCAAGAAGAAGGCGGATATGGCAAAGCCGATCATGATACCACCCATCATAAAGACAAAGCCGGCATCATAAGTATAAGAGCCGTCATTTTGATGAACCATACCTTTGGTTAAAAGAATATCCATCAAAAAGGGAAGAGAGATTTCCAGAGCATTCTCGACAACAATACAGATACAAGCGATGAAAAATTTTGCCTTATAGGGTCTGATATAAGGCCACAGAGAAAAACGTTTTTGTTTCATAGCAGGATACTATCATACTCCTAATGTAAAAAGATGTCATTGTTTTTACTTATATATACTATATAAAGCCTTTTCATTTATTGACAAGGAAGAGACATTTTAAGGCTTTGTCGTTTTTGAACATTAGTAAAATTATTTTTAAGCGTTATGTTGTCAATTGGAGGACTAATTTTTTATGAAGGAAGAAGATTTCAAGAGATTAGCAGGTACGAAGACAGAAGAAAACTTAAAGGCTGCCTTTGCCGGCGAATCCCAGGCTCACACCAAATATGAATACTATGCTAAGGTTGCCAAAAAGGCTGGTAGAGATGACTTCTACGAGATTTTCATGGAAACCTCTAGAAATGAGAACGAACACGCCGAACTCTGGTTCAAGTATTTACACGGCGGTGAAGTTCCAGCTACTGACGTCAATTTAGAAGATGCTGCTTGTGGTGAAAACTATGAGACCAACGTCATGTATCCAGAATTTGCTAAGGTTGCCAGAGAAGAAGGTTTTCCTGAAATCGCTGCTAAGATGGAAATGGTCGGTAAGATTGAAGCCAGACATGAAGCTCGTTACAAAGCTTTATTAAAGCAGTTCAAGGGTGAAGAAGTCGTCATCAAGGAAGGCGTCTTGGTCGTCTGGAAGTGTGCCATCTGTGGTCACATCCACATCGGTCCAAAACCATTACCAGTCTGTCCAGTCTGCGGTCACAAGAACAGCTTTGTCGCTGAAGTCGTCACCTATGATTGGGAAGCAAAGTAAATTGTTCCTCTAGCCTCTGCTTCGGCAGGGGCTTTTTCGTTGATGTTTTTCAAACCTCTTCGTAGTCCTTTCGATAGAAGTGCAAACTCTGTGAATCTCTAAAAAATCGGATGTTGGTTTAAACTTGGATACAAGAGATAGAGAAAAGAGGCGTTTATGAAAATGATTAAGCGCTTTCTGAAAACATAACAATTGCGATAATTACGGGCTTTTTTAAAGATTTATGAAAATATTTTCATAATTTGTTTCATTATGGCAACAAATGATTTATAATTGTATTGGTTAAGTCAAGACTAAGTATTTTATATACTTAGCAAGGAGAAAATTTATATGGAAGACAACAAGAAAATGTACAAGGACCGCGTGACCATTTATGAAGTTGCCAAGGTCGCCGGTGTCTCTTTAGCTACCGTCAGCCGTGTTATCAATAATCACCCCAACGTCACTGAAAAGACCAGAAAGGCCGTCAATGACGCCATTCAGAGATTAGGCTACAAACCATCTGCTTTAGCGCAGGGTTTAGCCAACTCCAGATCTACCAACATCGGTATCATGATTCCATCTACCGGTTATTCTTATGTCTCTAACATGCTCGATGGTATGATCGATATCGCCAAGATCTATGGCTATATCACTTCTATCTTCGTCACCAAGAGAACCAAGGAAGATGCCACTCAGATGATCGAATCCTTGATCAAGTCTCACGTCGATGGCGCTGTCATTTATGATGATGAACTTGGTACTGATGAAATCCGTTCTATCCAGAACTATCACATCCCGCTTATTGTTGTCGGCCACGATATGGAAGGTGAAGCTTTAGGCTCCATCATCATCGAATACAAGGATCCAGTCATGGATGTCGTCAAGGAACACTTGATGCAGGGTAATGATGATGTCTATTTTCTCGACATCGTCAACCAGGGTAAGATGCTTGATGAAATCCGCGATGGTTTACTTGATTATGGCGCAAGCAATGGCAAGCACATCCAGACCTTACAGTTCAACGATTCCTATGGTATCGTCTATGCTGGTATGAAGGAATTCTTCAAGACTCACAAGTCCGGTTACTTCGTCGCTCCAAGAGATTCTTTAGCCGCTGCTATCGTCAATGCTGCTCAGGAATCCGGTTTGAGAATTCCAGAAGATGTTCAGGTCTTAGCCGAAATCGGTTCTAAGTATTCCTACATCGTCCGTCCACAGGTTTCCTCCTTCTCCATCGATATGTTCAAGGTCGGTTCCATCGCTGTTCGTATGTTGACCAAGCTCTTAAACGAACCAGAAGGCGTCAAGCAGAAGACCTTCAAGATCCGTGCTACCTTCAACAAGCGCGAAACCACGAAGTAATCTTCTGAAAGGAGAGCTTAAATGGGTCCCGTTGGTATCGTTCTAATTTGTGTCATTGCTGCTCTCGTAGTTGCTGGATTAGTTTGCTTAGGCATTTTCATGCATAAGCGCAGATTTAAAATTAACTCAATCAACTTAAGAAAAACATATGAAGACTATCATACCCAGCTGACAACCGATTGTGCCAACATGGTCAGTCGTTTGAAAGTTCTTGGTAGAAGCAACGAATACTTCAATACGATGTATAACGAACGTCAGAAACAATACGATGATATTCTCAACAGACGTGATCGTGATGTTGCTAGCAGTCTTGATGCGCTCGATAAATTAGTTGCCGAAAAGAAATATAAGGATTACAAGGAAGTTGAATCGGAAGGTCAGCAGGCTGTCTCTGATTTCAAAGTTGCGGTCTGTAACTTCAACGCTGATTTGACTTCTATCCTTCAGGATGACAATGACGTTCATTCCAATGCCGTCAATGTCAAAGCCAAGTATCGTGAAATTCGTCAGTTCTACGAAGATCACGTCACGGAATTAAAACCACTTGAAAATTCCTTCAACAAAGTTATCAACACTGCCGAAGCGCAGTTTGCTCAGTTTGATAAAGACTCCAATGAAGCCAACTTCACCGAAGCCAAAGAGATCTTAGAAAATCTCAATAAACTCTTTACCGCCGTCTTGGATGTCTTAGATCAGCTTCCACTACTTGAAGTCTCTATCACTACGGTCTTACCGCAGAAATTAGAAACGGTCTTAGATGAATACAACAAGATGTTAGATGAAGGATTTGTCGTCGCTCAGATGGCAATCGGTCAGGTTGTCGAAGGTATGAAAGCAGAAGTTGATGCTCTTCAAAGACAACTGATGGTTCTTGATATCAGAGGCGTCAAAGAGAACATCGATTCTCTCCAGGCTCGTATCACCGATATTCTTGCTAGCTTTGCTGAAGAAAGAAAAGCCAAAGATACCTACTATGAAAAGCAGAACACTTTGGTTGACTCTTCCTTCGCCGTGGAAAAACGTTACGCTCGTTTGATCAATCAGTTACCTGCCTATCAGAAAGCCTTCGTTCTTGATATGAAGTATGTCGCTCAGATCAAGACCTTAAAAGCCGATATTGAATCTATCGGTATTCTGAAAAGAGAACTGGATTCTTATTTAGATACTTCCGCTCGTCAACCTTATGTCGTCATCACCAAGAAGATGACCGATATGGATAATGAGATGAGCAAAGCCATCCAGGTCATGGATAGCTATGAGGGTTATCTCAATTCCTTAAAGGAAGATTCCAGCGCTGTCTTCAACGGTTTAAGACAGACTTATGTCGATTTGAAAAATGCTCAATGTGTCGTTGCTGAAATTGATGTTCTTGCCTATACCAATTCTATCAAGGATGAATTTGCTAAGGATTATCAGATCATCAAGGAAATCAATGATATCGTCATCACCAAGCCGATCAATGTGCCTCTTGCCTTAAGCAAGTTCAAGCCATTTAAATCTTCGGTCGATGGCTTCCTTGCCGGAATCAGCAATACCAAGATGGAAGCGGACAAAGCCGAAACCAGCATTGTCTATGCCAATGCCTATCGTCAGGATTTCACCGATTCCAGAGCCCTTCTTGCGCAAGCCGAACAGGCCTTCCAGGAGGCTGACTTCTCCAGAGCTAGCGCTATCGCTTTGAATATCGTGAAGACGTTTGATGCACAAAGCGCAAATTAATTGATGTAAATTTATAACCGGGTTGGTGTATTCCAACCCGGTTTTGTTATATAATGTAGCGGTTTAAATAAATATTTATAAAAATACATATATTTAGGAAGAAAAAAGATGAAAGAACCCATTTATTTTGATTGTGCAGCAACCACCATGCCTTATAAAGAGGTGTTAGAGACTTATAGTAAGATCTCCATCCAGTATTTTGCGAATGCTTCTAGCAATCATGGCTTAGGTTTCTTATCTTCAAACGTTTTAGAAAAGGCCAGAGCCCAGATTGCGAAATATCTTCACGCTACGAGTGATGATATCTACTTCATCTCTGGTGCAACCGAAGGTAATAATCTAGCCATCAAGGGTGTTGCTTATCACAACAAAGGTTGGGCCAAAAGAATCATCACCAGCAAAGCCGAACATCCTTCGGTTACCAATGTCTTTGAAGAGTTAGAAAAAGAAGGATTTGAAGTTATCTATATCGATTATGATACCAATGGTAAATTAGATTTAGAGCAGTTGAAGAATGCTTTAAATGATCATACTTCGCTAGTCTCTATCATGGCGGTGAATAATGAAGTGGGTTATATTTTCCCAATTCATGAGATTTATGAAATCGTCAAACAGAACTCCAAAGCGGTCTTACATGTCGATGCTACGCAAGCAATCGGTAAAGAAGACTTGTCGTATGCCGATTATGATATGATGACTTTCTCTGGTCATAAGATCGGCGGTTTAAAGGGTTCTGGTGTCTTTGTCAAAAAGAAGAATGTGGAGTTAGATGCGCAGATTCTTGGCGGTTCTCAGGAAAAGAACCTAAGAGCGGGTACTTCTGCAGTGAACCTAGATTGTTCTTTGGCTACGGCATTACGTATGACTCTAGAAAGTCAAAAGGCTAGAAAAGCTCAGGCTAAGATCTTAAATGACTATTTAAGAGAAGAGCTCTCTCAGATTGAGGAAATCGTCATCACCTCTCCAAAAGAAGCAACACCATTTATCTTCGCTTTTGCCTTAAAGGAACATAAAGGCAGCGTTATTGCGGAAGCCTTATCCAATGAAGGTATCTATGTTTCTACCAAATCCGCTTGTTCTTCCAGAGAGGCTGGCTATTCCTCTGTCTTGAAGAATGCGGGTTATGATGAAAACATCGCTTCGAATGGTATCCGTTTATCTTTCTCAGGTAGAGAAACCTTAGA
>CACXYG010000057.1 GCA_902771745.1 uncultured Erysipelotrichaceae bacterium
AACAAGGAGAAAAATCAAAAAGCGCCTTTTGGAGCGAACTGTCATTTTCAAAGAATGAACTGCACTCCTACTTGGCGCTTAACGCATCAGGTAAATATTGACGACAAAGATGTTTCCAGAGATACGAATGTTAACATTTCCGTTGTATTTCTGGGCGATCTTTCTCATGGATTTTAGACCATATCCATGATAACCGGCTTCTTCTTTTTTGGTGGTTAATGGTAAACCATTATCGTCTAACTGCAACGGGCCTTCAAAGTAGTTTCGAATGGTCAAATTGGTGATATCGCCTTTGTTTTCAAGGTTGATAGATATCGTCTTTTTTTCGACATCCGTCACCCCTTTTAAGGCTTCAATGGCATTGTCAACCGCATTGCCGACCAAGGAATAGATATCCATCACATCCATGAAAGAGAGAACCTTTCCATCCCCTAAAAATGTAAGGGCAATTTTCTCTTTTTCACAGCGCATACCCTTCTCACTCAAGATGACATCAATGGCATCGTTGCCCGTGTGATAAAACGTATCGTATTCGTCAATCGTCTTTTTCATATCATCAAGTTCTTCCTGAGGAAGCTTTTGCGAATATGAGAGAATTTTATGTTTGAGATCATGAGCCTTGATAGAGATCAATTCCATGTTCTCTTTAGAGATCTCATAGTGCTTTTTGTCCTCTTCCCACATTCTACGGATGGTCGAGTTTTCTTCTTGTAATTTGAGATTGCGACGTAGACTGAACTGCATGATCAAGGCAAGAATACAACACGTCATCGAATAGAAGGCAGTGGAGAGAATGACCATTTTATCCGTATCACTACGAGTGAGTCTGGATAAACCAAGACAAATAGATAAAATGAGAAGAGTCAACATATCGAAACGGAAATCGACATTCTTATAATGGTTATCCTTTTTTGCCGATCGAGCAAAGATGAAATATCCAGCCACATAGATAAACGGGAAGAAAATCAATTCCATGAATAGTCTTCTATGTTCACCTGCATCAGATAACATACCTGTAACGGCAATTGCACTGGTTGCCTGATAAGCAAGATGTTGTACCGCATAACCAGCACCGGATAGAGATAAGGCGGCAGAGAAGGAAATATCATAGACAAAGAAGTTTGCGACGACGGTCAACACAAAGAGAATCAAGAATCGAAGCAACGTATACCACCAGCTATATTTGATCTCCTCCGGCATCGGATAGAAGTAACTGATCAACCCTAAGATGATAACAGCGATGATTGCTTTCCAGATAAAGCCTTTTCTTTTCGGACAGGAGTATAAGAAAAGTTGCTCACCGATAAGCAGTTCACCCATAAAGAGTATAAGGCCATAATCCATACGCTATTGTCCTCCCAAGAATGCAGAGACGTCTTCCAAGAATTGTTTGCGTTGCGGTCTAGAGATCAATAAAGGTGTTCCATGAATGATGGCATTTTCTTTTTTTACACCATCAAGGTATTGCAGAATGACCAGATAACAACGATTACAACGGACAAAGATCTTCTCTTGATGAATCTTCTTTTCCACCGCTTTTAAGGTGTTGTATTCCATGACATCACCATCACTGGTGTGATAGATGACATAATGACCAGAAGTCTCAATATAATAGATATCTTTGGTATGAATTACTCTTAAGTCACCATCTTTTTCCTGAATTTCTAAGGAATCCTCTAATTTTGATGAAGTGCGGTTAAATACGCGCTTCATCTTTAATAAGAAGGTTGCCTTTTCAATCGGTTTGACGATGAAATCCAAGGCTTCTACTTCATAACCTTTGACCGCCATCTGGGCAAGATTGGTGACAAAGATGATGATGACAGACTTATCTAAACTTCGTAATTCCTTAGCGGCATCCATGCCATTCATGCCATCCATCTCAATATCGAAAAAGACGATATCATAATTGTGGTGATATGCTTCTAGAAATGAACTGGCATTCGAAAAGACATGAGTTTCAATAGAAACTTTTTCTTGCTCCTGAAGCTCATTGAGACAAGAGAGAAGCTTCTCTTGTTCTTTCTTTTCGTCTTCGACAATACCGATTTGAATCATACGACTATTGTACACAAACAAAAACCCTTTTGAAAGATGGATGTCACCTATAAGATGTAATTTTCACTCTACTTGTTTTACAAGTAAGAAATAAAAAAATCATTCAGCAATGGCTTCGTTAGTAATAACATCTATCGACTGATAGAACTCTTTTGTGAGATAGTTCAAACGCGTGTGAAGCCAGTTATATAAGTAAGTCTCACACTGCTTTTCACTAGTGTAGCCATTGATGGTATCAGTCAATTCATCACTGGCTTCACTCGATGAGGAAATAGAGTTCGGCCACTTGGCAAAGTTGCTGGAATAATCTTCTTCATACTTAGTAGAATAATCATTTAAAAGTTGGAACCCTTTTTGAAAAACTCCATGAATAACCAAGTCCTTCCAGCGAGCTTTGACCATATCTCTGAACCAAGAAGCATTCATAAACAAAGTCAACCAAGGATTACCACTTTTGGCTGCATAATAACCTAGACCATCATTGACAACATCTTTTTTAATGCCATAGGCAGAGTCATAATCCCAGGGAGCCTGGAAAGTCAGTTTCTGATTGCCAGTAGATGACATATCCACACTCATATAAAAGGAAGACCATCCGATATCCGGATCACAGGAGATTTCCTGAATGATATAAGTGTCCACCAAAGAATCAATATCAATATATTGTTTAATCAGACTCTCACTATCAATAGCACCACTGGCTAAAAGATTCTGCTTATTAGCATCAAAAGAAAAGTATTGATGGTTGATGATGGCTTTATAGCTCAATTTGAATAAGTTTTCTAAATACTTCTTCAGATAACTCTTCTGATTGTCATTATAGATAGTGGATTTAATGGTATAACCATGTTGTCCACACCAAGCACTTCCACCTTTAAAAGTAGGGATGTTATCTTGTGGATGATTGATGGTAAATGTAGGATCTCCATCTTCTCCTTCTTGCTCATAATACCCGTCATACTCAAATAGATAACCAATATCGTTACCAAGATAATGGTTACCTTGTTCATCATCAAGGTCTTCAACATCCGTAATATTTACTCTGCCAGAATTGACTTGTTGCTGCTCACAAAGAAGATACATACCCCAATAGGTATTGTTGATTTCAAGGCTGACAGGAACAAAGTCTGAACAATATAACCCCTGTTGGCCTAACAGCTGATTACCCAAATAAAACGAATAGGCGTTATGTAGCATACTAGCATCTTTCACTTCCGCTAATAGCACCCAGGATTTTGCCTTCAGATCATCGTTTAGGCCTAACATCTTCTGTTTCTTTTTGAACTTGATACGGAAAGGCTTTTTTGAATAGTTGGCGGTGTAGTTGCCTCTGACTTTCACGCCTGCATCAACATCTTCTAATTCATAGTCTTCATCACAATTGGAGACGCTGACTTTTGCATCTACATAATCCCATTTCTCAAGTCTATTAGGTAAAGTAGCAAAATCATTGCTGTTATCATTTGTCTTAATAGAAATCGTAGGTAATAAAGCAGGTGCTTGATACTCGTAATCAAACAAAGACTCTTCTTCCGCGGAAGACGAAGATAAAGATGTAGATGTAGATAATGATGATTCTTCAGTAGAGGATGGTAATGAACTGCTCTCAAGAGAAGAACTTATAACCGAGGAATGTTCTTTCTCTTTTGAGGATTCTTCCTTTTTCACACTGCTGGAACTAGACACTTCTACTGTTGATGATGGATAAGAATTCTTCTCTTCCACTACCGTCCCACACGAAAACAACATAAGGGCACTCAGTACTGCGATAGACTTCTTTTTCATAGACTCCCCTTTCTTTTTTCTCTATTGTAAAGAAGAAAAATTAACACTTTTCATTGTTTTCGTAACATTGGAGTTGTTTTACGTAATTCAAGAATCTAGTAAACGGACACCACCTGGGTATCATTGTTCAAACTCACTCCTATAAGAGAAAATCCCTTGAAGTTCAAGGAACCCCAAGGGATTATAGTAATAGGAAGAAATATTACTCAGACTTAGTTTCGCCAGCAGCAAGTTTCTTGTTGCGACGGATATTTAAGACGATGCATAAGCCACCCCATAAAACAGTGATAGCCAAGACACCAATCTCAAGGAAGAAGAAGAGAACTTCCCACCAAGCATAGTAGGTGACATAATAACCACCTTCACCAACGCCATTCATATTATTAGAACGGACCGTGGCATAGATGATGTTCTTAGCAGCGGTTCTGACAACCTGATAATCAGCAGCAGTTGTTGGAGTCCAATAAGCTGGAGTAGTAGCGAGGTTGAGGTCACCACCGGCATAGCACATCTGTTTGGTGTTCATGAATGGTTCAGTGTTGAAGTCACAGATGACCATACCCTTGAAGCCCCATTCCTTTCTGAGGATAGAGGTTAAAAGACGATAGTCACCACCAGTCCATAAGGAACCGATTCTGTTGAAGGAGGACATGATAGCCATGGTGCCACCTTCTTTGACGGACATTTCGAATGGCTTGAGATAGAGTTCTCTTAAAGCCTGTTCGGTCAACCAAGTACAAACACCACTACGATTGGTTTCCTGTTCATTGACAGCAAAGTGCTTCAAGTGGCAATAGACACCCTTACTTCTGGCACCCTTGATGACATTGACAGCGAGTTTACCAGAGAGGACTGGGTCTTCAGAATAGTATTCGAAGTCACGACCACCAAATGGAGATCTGTGTAAGTTGACAGCTGGAGCATACCAACCGCAATATGGACGACCATCAGCTCTTTCGTTACCGATGATAGCTTCATTACCGACAGAGACACCCATTTCCATGGCAAGGTCAACATTCCAAGTAGCAGCGATGACACATTCAGAAGCATATGAGCAGGTGTCATAGACTGGAGACTGACTCTTGATAGCAGCCATGAAGTAGACAAAGCCGACAGGACCATCAGAGGCAAAACCAGGAAGTAAGCCGATAGATGGTAAGGCAGTAGTCTGGAAGGCACCCTTCATTTCAAAGTCCATCATTTCATCGATGGTAAGAAGATCGAGATATTCTTCCCATCTTGGATCGTTATAGTCGACAAGGATGGTACCTTCACTATCTCTGACGACTTCTTCATTCTCATCAATATGGATGAGTTCATAGACCTGAAGCGTACCAGCTGGAGAACCCACAGTAGCCTGATTTGGCATGCTGACAGTTGTATCGTTGACGATTGGATTATTGGTTTCAGTAGATTTGATCTTAGCCATGAATTCTGGGGAGACGGTTCTCTTAGAATCATCACCAGCAAGAATTTCATTGACTGGGAAAGTGCTAGCGAAGTCATTACGGGAAAGGACAGAATCCATACCATACTTGTCTTCGAAGGAGACATCATCGTATAAGTTTTCAACTTTGGTCTTCGTGGTGGTGTCATTTTCATATTTGACGCCATCGGTAAGTTCAAAAGTACGATCAAGAACGACTTCATGAGCATTCTTCATGACCTTGACATCATAATGACCAGCATCTAACTCATAACCCTTGAAGTCATTTTTGTTAGCATCGCTATAGTCATAAGCAGCAAAATCATAACCCTTGAAGGTGATGGTGACATCAGCATCAGCACCTGGAGCAAGAAGTGGAGTCTTAGCAAAGCCAGCTAACTGGACATATGGCTTTTCAATACCGCCAGCGGTATATGGCGCAGTCAAATAGACTTCCACAACATCCTTACCAGAATAAGTGGTACCAGTGTTCTTGACATTGATGGTCAAGGAGAATTCACGATCTTCTTCACCAGACCAAGTCAAGTTCTGACCATTTTCAAAGTTGGCTTCTTTCAATTTCCATTCAAAGGTGGTGTAGCTTAAACCATAACCGAATGGATAGACAACATTATTCTTATACCATGTAGCATCATCTTTACCACGAGTTTCATAGTAACGATAGCCGACATAGATACCTTCTTCGTAGTCGACGAAATGTTCAGCGATAGATGGCTTTGTACCATCAGAAACAAGGTAAGTGTTACCATTGTTGACCATGTAGTCAGAGAAGTTCTGATAGGTTGGGTCAAGAGTGAAGTCTCTCTGATAGGTGTCAACCGTTCTACCAGAAGGAGTGACACTACCATCTAAGACTCTACCAAGAGCCATGATGCCGGAATAACCAGGACCACCGATCCATAAAGCAGCGTCGATCTTGGAGTGAACTTCGTTCATGCCAGCAACAACCGTATCATCATTGTCAGCGACTTCATCAAGGAAGCCTAATTCCAACTGAGTGGAAGAGTTGATGATGACGATGACCTTGTTGAAGGAGTTGCAGACGTTGACCAAAAGTTCCTGCTCGTTCTTATCTAATTCAAGATAATGGTCGTTTTCATTTAAAGCACCATCGGTGTTCTTCATCGTTCTTGGTAAATCAAAAGATTCGCCACCGATACGAGAAAAGACAACTAAGGCAGCATCAGAATATTCACCATAGGATGATTTGATATCATCCGTGTAAGAAGCATATGGAGTTTCACCAGTGCCAAAACCAGAGAGGGTGCTTCTACCATTATCCAAAGCTGGAGAAGTAGATCTGCCAGCACCAGACTTGGAATTATCATCATAGAAGGCTTTTAACTTCTTGTTGTAGGAGAAGCCAGCAGCTTCCAAACTCTGATACAGAGTTGGGGTCTCGTCGGTGACTTCAAAGGCACCAGAACCAGAACCACCATAAGAGAGATTGACGGAGTTCTTACCGAAGACAGAGAGCTTAGCACCCTTCTTTAATGGAAGAGCGTTACCCTCATTTTTCAACATCGTGATACCTTCTTCATTGATCTTCTCATTGATGAGATTAGACTTTTTAAAGGCATCTTTCTTATCTTCATAATCAGACTGATAGTAGACACCAGAGCCAAAGACCTTGGTGTCTCTCTTTCCTAAGAAAGAGATGAATAAATCATGTAAACCAGTCTGACCTAAGATATTAGCAACAACTAAAATTACGTTTAAAACGGAGCAGAGAATCAGCCAGATACGATTCAGAGTGCTCTTAAAGAAATTTTTCATTGATTATGTTCCTCCTGAATTACTGACCAAACTCATTAGCGGTGACAGGATCCCAAGAAAGCTCAGCCGTGGTATCGATTTTAAGACAATCGATGACAGGAGCCGTAGCCGCCATGGTACCGCCCATACCATTCATATTTGAAGAGATGAATTCAAACTTGTTCTCACCTTTTTGCAATGATAAAGAAGTCGTTAAGACGTGATCAGAAAATGGGCGCCAACCATCCGTAGAGGTGTAATCTGCAGCATTATAAGTGACTTCAACAGTGTTGTAGTCTAAGGTAGCATCATTGACTTTGATAGTATAGTTGGAAATATTTGTGCCATTATCCGTGGTGCCACTAGATTCACTTCCAGAAAGGGCATAACCCATCTTTTCACAAGTGACACGGAAGGTTAAGGTAGCAGATTCCGGAAGCCCTGTCTTCCCTGCCGGTCCGGATGTCAGCTTCTTCTCCTAGAGAGATGTGCAGCAACTGGTCTTCCATATTGATCCCGGTGGAAAGCGGGACAAGGGTGGAGGTGATGTAATCTCCTCCAAGGCGCGGGCTGGTCTCTATCACGAAGATGCCGCGGTCATTGATCTTTAGTTCAGTGTGAGAAGGGCAGGCAGTAAAGCCTAGCGAAGCACCTGCCTTTTTAACGATCTCCCTTATGAGTTCTTTCTGTTCATCGGTGAGGTCAGCAGGTTGCTTGTGACCCAATTCCACGTTGTAGGGCAGTTCGGTTGTTTTCTTCTCAGTGAATTGAATGACTTCCGACCCGCCGGAGTGGTGAAGGGCTTCGATGCTGAATTCCCGTCCTTCGATGAATTCCTCGACAAGGACTGAATCCAGTCTTGAATAGTCCTTAGCCTCGGCAATCGCATCAGCGACCTCCTCTTTTGTGCGGCAGAGCTTCACTCCACGGCTTCCGGAATTGTCCCTGGGCTTGACGATGACAGGATAGTCGAAGCCTTCGACTTCTTCGGAAGAGCCAGCCAGAAGTCCCTTGGCACATGGGACTCCGGCTTCCATGAAACGCTGCTTCATCAGGTACTTGTCGGTTGACCAACAGGCAGTGTCGACTGAAAAGAACGGGAAGCCGTACCTG
>CACXYG010000058.1 GCA_902771745.1 uncultured Erysipelotrichaceae bacterium
ATAGCGGGTTGGAAGAGTGACAACTCTATCAGTGACCTTCTGAAGTGGAATCTCAGTAAAGTCAGGTTCATATGGTTCATTTGACTTTCTACCAAGTGCGATCATAACACCGGTATGACCCATCTTGGCAGCCTTGTAGGCTCTCTTGGAGACTTCTTCAGCCTCTTTGATATCAACAACAGATGGTAAGAAACCGCTGGCGCGGTTTAAGACCGAAAGTTCGATACCTCTAGTCTTGATGCCTTCCATAGCAACCAAGTTAGAAAGATATTTGCCGACGCCGCCGACAGCGACGTTGTTAAAGGAGTCGACCACAGAGGAATCACTGGCGATCAAGATACCGTCTTTATCGCGGATACCTTCAGAGACGACCACAAGACATCTACCTTTTCTCTTATAGCAGTTAGAAACTTTTTCTAAGAATTCAGGAATGGAGAAAGGAACTTCTGGAACAAAGATATAATCTGGTTTTTCACCCTTTAAGGAAGCAAGGATGGCGCTGGCGGCAACAAAGCCAGAATCTCTACCCATGGTCTCGATGATGTTGACTCTACCTTTCTGGTAAGTCTTATCATCGACGGAGGTAGCGATGACGCAATTGGCGACATACTTGGCGGCGGTACCAAAACCAGGCGTGTGATCACAACCATAGAGGTCGTTATCAATGGTCTTTGGCACACCGATGACCTTGATATCCATGTCATAAGCCTTGGCGTAGCAAGAGATGCGATAGGCGGTGTTCATGGAATCATTGCCACCGTTGACGAAGATATAACGGATGTTGTTCTTCTTGATGTTTTCCATCAGCTTCTGGGCAAGTGGATCTTTAGCATCTTCAGGAAGTTTCTTTCTTAAAGAACCCCAATAGGAGCCCGGACGATACTCTAATTGTGGAAGAGCGTCATCGGTGACTTCAAATAAGTCATCTTCTAACAAACCAGTGATACCAAAACGGGAGACAAAGAATTTCTTGTTCTTGGTTCGATCGGCTTTAAAGGCATCATATAAGCCTTTGAAGGTGGCATTGATGACGGCGGTCGGTCCACCCGACTGGAAGTAGCAGACATTAAGAGATTCAGCGTTCTTCTTCGTAATTGACATAATTCCATTTAACCTTTCTGATGGCTTCTTCCGTTCTCTTATCTAAGGAAGTGTAGTCATCTAATCCATGTAAGTATTTGTTCTTTTTACTGAAATAGACTAAGGCGACAAAGCTGATGACAAGACCAATAGCGGTAAGTGTCATACCCAAAGCGAAGTTTGGTGAATCGTATCTGAGGATGTAGGTGTGATTACCCGCAGTTGCCTCAAAGCCGATAAAGCCACCCTGGGCTTTGTAGGTTTTGACTTTCTCTTCTTTGCCGTTCTTGACCTCGAAGAGATTCCAGCCATTGGTGATCGCGTAGTTGAGAACAACAATTTTATCGCTGGTGTAGTTGGTAGTGAAATTGATTTCGGAGTCGACACGTGAATTGATGGTGATTGGTTCTTTTCTAAGATTATCAATCGCAGCTTGATAATCTTTGTTTCTGGAAACATAGAGGTATGGTTCTTTGATATAGAACGGATTTGGTTTGCTGCCGGATTTGATGATACCTAAGACCTTGGCAACTGGACGATCAACGTAATAACCATGGGCTTGTTTGTATTCGGCGTAGGAGTGTTTACCAAAGGAGATGACGATGTCATTTTCATCAAATAATCTCCATTCAATGTCCTGATTATCAAAGATGGAGATATAACCACCCGTGGTTGGATCACTTGGATCCGCTTCTGGAAGAATGGTGGCTGGACTGCCATCACGATTGGTTGGCGTGATGACAATCTTGGAGTTATACAAGACATATTTTCCATCTTCATGGGATTTACCATTATCATCTTTTAAAGTCTGATAATCCAGCTTGAGGTCGGCAGGATAGATACCATTAGCATATTCCCAAGGATAATTCTTCTTGTATTCTTCAAGACAAGAGGTATCGCTTGGATCTTCGGGATTACAAGTGGCGTATTCACCACTTGGGGTACGTTCGGTAGCCGGCCATTGAGCAGAGTAGATTGTCATCTTGAAGCTATCGGTGTAGCCACCAAGTCTCCAGCATTCCATCGGAGCGGTCTTACCTTCGATATATCTGGTAGAGGAACTGACCTGGGATTGTCTGAAGAGAGTAGCCTTGGCAATGATCTTCTTATCAGGAGCTTCAATGTTGACGGTATGACCATTTAAGGTATATTTACCAGCATTATACTTACCCGCTTTATAGAAGGTCTGATAATCGGCATCTTCAAGCATGGCTGCACGAAGAAGTGGATATTCGTTTTCATCTTCGTAGGCGTTGTAGAATGGTTCCTTCTTGCTTTCATCATAGCTTGTTGCTAACCAGCTTTCATTGATGACTTGATCATAGGCAAAGGCGAAATCAACAAAGTTGAGATTGACATATAGTGATTTCGTACAGGTATCGGATTTGAGGTAGTTTAGTAATTCATCCGAATAATTAACATTCAGAGTGCTTAATTCTTCTTGGGTTAAATCGACAACGTTTTTATATCCATACGGGATATCATAATCGCTGACCCAGGTATATTTGCCATCCTGATAATAAGGATAGGCAGCTGGAGTAGCTTTATGGGTATAGGTATCACGATGATAGATATAATTTGGATCGACTCTGTCGACCAGATAATATTTGGTACCTAAGAAGGTTTCTAAGTTATAGCGACGGTTATGAATACCCATGGACCAGTTGTGATAGGTGTATGGGATTCTACTTCTGTCGATGAAGTTTTGTGCTTCATAGGCGTAGACAGAATGGAAGGCACCTAGACCAGAATAGCCTTCTCTCATGGAGATGTTGATGTTGCTACGATTGGCAGTCGGATTGAAGATACGATAGAAGTCTTCGTTATTTTCATCCGCCTTTAACATCTGGACAATCTTACTTTCTTCGCTGATATCAGGGTTTTGACTGGCGGAAGATAAACCGTGGAAAGAGATGGTCAGGTTTGCCATGACGATGATATCAATCGAAGAGAGGATGAAGACCGTCTTAGAAAATCTCTTCTTGTGGAAGGCTGGTCTCATGAGGAAGTAACAAAGCGTCACCCAACCAACAGAAGCAGGAATCAAGGCCATCTTAACATCCCAGTTGGTCGCATCGGTGAAGTGACTTGGCTGTAACTGGGTTTCGTAGATCATCAAGTAGCAAGAGAGAACCATCAGCGCTAATGTGATGACATAACTTAAATCCAGATAGTTTCTTGGAATCTCTCTTCTTCGTTCTATCGCATGACAATCCAGAACGATCATCCAAGCGATCGGAATGATGAAGTAACGAGCATAACCGACGGTAAAGCCAGAGAATAAATAGAAACCAACTGGCGTGAAGACTAAGAATAAGACACCGGCAAGAGCCACGATATGAGACCACTTCTTACTACGGATGGCGTCGATGAAAGCGACAAAGAACATCAATAGCATCGGGGTGGTCGCATATAGACCGGCAGCGAAGTTATCGTACCAATAGACATTTAATAAATTGGAAGAATAGCAGTCATCATATAAGAAGAGGAAGTTGAGTAATGGTGTAACTTGGTTATGGGGGTTAGATCCATAATTGAAGAGAGCATCCAGTTTTGCCATCAAGCCTTCCGCATTCAGAATGTCACTTAGATAAGTAGAAGAAGAGACACGTGGCATGCTGGTTGCAGTGGCCATACCCGGTAGAAGAGTAAACGCACCTAGGAAGATAGCAACCAAGAAGCTTAAGACACCCATGCCTAAAACAGCAAAACTATCACCAACACTTCTTTCTCTGATGGTCTGGAAGAAACGGAACATCGCATAAATAAACGCACCGATCATAAAGACGACAAAGAAGAAGTAGGAAGTCATGGCATTTAATAAAAAGCCGATCAAGAAGATTCTTGGATCACGTTCTTTAATCAAGCGTTCGACACCAAGGAGAACGAGTGGTAAAAAAGCGACAGAATCGATAAAGTGGAACCAGAGATAAGAGAAGGAATAAGCGCTGAAACCAAAGGCTAAAGCACCAAGTCTCTTCGTCTTAGGAGAAAAGTCAAAGGAACCAAGATACCAGTAGAAGAACATACCGGCTAAGACCATCTTTGGAATGAAGCTTAAGCCCTGTAAGACCAGCAACCAGTCACGTGGGAAAGGAAGTAAAATCAAGAAGAAGGGGTCAAATAGATAATAGAAGGAGTTACCACCGATATTATCGATACCTAAAAAGACACTGCGGTCCCAGGTTGGGAAAGAGCCGGTACGGAAAAAAGTATGCCAATCATCATAACCATTGTAGATGAAAGTCATCTCCTGAAGGGAGTAGTCACCACTTAAAGGAACGGTAAAGCCGTTGTTGATCCAGGTATAGCCATAGCAACCAATCGAAACGAGAATCAACAGATAAACTGTCTTGATCACGTCGTTAGGATGGAAGAAGGTTTTACTAATCCAGGCGCTGAACTGTTCTAATTTGTTTGTAATTTTAATTTGCAAAGACATTCTTTGAGAGCTTTCTGTGGTGTTTTTAAAAATATAGAGATATTGTAGCACATTCATTAATCATTTAAATGATTAATCCAGATAGTACTCCTACCCGATTTCATTTTCTTTGTCTAATTATTTGGTTATAATAATCTTATGCACATAAACACATTACGGGATAACATCAAAATCTATCTCAATTCCTTATACTTCCCACTGACCATTGGTGTGTTAGCGTTTTTGACATGGATCATGCCCGGTATGTGGGCGTGGCTATTTTTACCCTTCTACATGATTCTAGTCTTCGCACCACTGCTAGCGGAAGATGGCAGAGCCTATCTACCACTCATCTTCTATAATTTGGTCATCGTCAGTGAAGATATCCATTTTATCGGTGGCATACCTATCTATCTCATCATCTCCTTAATCTGTTATAGCTTATCGAACATCCTTTATGTCGTCATTCATAAACCGAAGATGATCACCGGTTCTCTCTTCTTTATTCTGTTAGCCTTGTATCTCGTCTTCCTAGTCTCATATTTGATCTCGGTTGTCATCAACGGTGTAGCGGAACGTACTGGCATTCTTTATCTGATCACCTTCTTCTTGATCTTATCAGCCTATACCATGATGAACTCCGTCTTAGGAAAAGCCGAGACGATGCCCTATTATGCTCAGACTGTTGCTATCTTTGGTACTGTAGCCGCTTTAGAAGTCAGCGTCGCATTATTTTCCACCGTCGGTTTGAAATTTGCCGATGATACCTTCAGTATCGGCTGGTCTTATACCCGAGAAACCGTATCCACCTTCTTGATTTTAAGTCTACCGTTCTTCTCCATTCTCTTAAGCAACAAGAAATTCTTCTGGATCATCCCCGAAATCTTCGTCTTATTCAACATCATCATGCTATCAACCGACTCTGGTTTATTAGCAATCTTGTTCTTCTCCGTTCCGATGGCTATCTTAACCTTAAAAGATTATGGTAGGGTCGCGCCTTACTACACCCTTGCGGTCTTATTGATCTTCGGTATGACCTTTGGTATCTTGATGGGTGTAAATGCCAACTTCAATTTACGTATTGTCACAGCGATTCTAAGATTAAATCTATTCAGTGAAGAATCCTTACGAAATTTCAATGAACCTATCAGTTATTTCACCGCTAACCCCGTCATCGGTTCTTCGATTGCTACCTTTGTCAATGAAGGTGGTACCATCACCTTATCCTCTAATACCGTATTGACGACCTTACAGCTTGGTGGCATCCTCGGTATTGTCACTTACGCCGCTTTTGAAATCACTCAATATGTCACTCTATTTAAGAAAGAAGCCCCAGAAAAAGGCATTATTCTTTTATTCTTGTTATCCGTAGAAGTGATCGGTTTGATTAGCAATACCATTTATAACGTTGCAATTCTCACCTTTATTCTGATGACTTTAAGTGTCTATCAACAGTCTAACCGTCCTGATGAAGTCTTGATCTATGATGGCTACTTTTCCAACTACAATGAAGACCAAAAATACCTGAGAATTCGCCAATAATAGCTCACTTTTCACATTTTAGTTTGATTGTGAACTAATTTTTAGACAAGTTTAAAATAAAAATCGATATACGTTTCAATCTTTTTTTAAGTTAAAAATTGGACTTTTTCTCACTTATTTCTAAAAAACTCGATAAATATTATACATTTTCCTCCGGAAAAATTTCGTCTTTGCTGTTGACATGCAAAAATTTTGATGTATAATTTTCAGCGCATAAAAGATACATGTCTTATCCGAGTGCACCTTAAAATTGATAATAAATTCCAACATAAAAATTCCTTTTGCTCTCTCCGTTTGGTCAACAGACCGGCGGAGTTTTTTTGCTTTCTTCTATTGAAAAAAGTGAACTATAATAATTAACAAGGAGTTATCTTGAAATATGAAAAAAGAATATAGTTATGGAGCCGTCGTCTACCAGTTTAAAGACGGAATACCTCTTTATTTAATCGAACATATGGCCATGGGTCACACCTCTCTTCCCAAAGGTCATATCGAAGAAGGGGAAACACCATTACAGTGCACCTTAAGAGAAATCAAAGAAGAGACCAATCTGGATGTCGATGTCGATATGAGCTTCAGTCATCTGATCTCCTATTCGCCAAAACCAAACGTCATCAAGGATGTCACTTTCTATCTTGCAACCCCAAAAACCTTCGATTTAAAGCCACAGTTAGAAGAAGTATCCTCCATGGAATGGATGCCATTTGATGAAGCTTTAGAAGCTTTGACTCACGAAACAGATAAAGGAACCTTAACTGCCGCCCATCAAGCTGTCTTAAGCAAACATGGACTCAAATAAGAAACATAACGTCAGCAACATCAAAGGCAAGGATACCAGTATCGAGTTGATCTTACGTCACGCTCTCTACAAGGAAGGATATCGCTATCGCAAAAACGTCAAAACGCTTCCTGGCAGTCCGGATATCGTCTTATGTAAATATAAGATTGCCATCTTCTGCGACGGGGATTTCTTCCACGGTTATGATTTGACCAAAACGGAATCTCTTTTAAAGAAAAACAAAGACTTCTGGTCTAACAAAATAGAAACCAACCGAAAAAGAGATAACAAAGTTGATGAAGAACTCGTCAGCCTTGGTTATATCGTCTTACGGTATTGGGAACATGAGATCAAACATGACCTTGATAAGGTCATCAATGATATCAATTTACACGTTATTCAAAAAGAAAAAGCGCAATGAAAAAGTGGTCGCCCCTATGGAGCGACCACATTTTTATTGCTTGTTCAGGCGATTAGAATTCGCGATTCTTGAAGGCCTTTAAGCCTAAGTACTGAGCGTTGGAACCGAGTTCTTCTTCGATTCTTAATAACTGGTTGTACTTAGCCATACGATCGGTTCTGGAAGCAGAACCAGTCTTGATCTGGCCAGCGTTGACAGCAACAGCTAAGTCAGCGATGGTGGTATCTTCAGTTTCACCGGATCTGTGGGAAACCATGCAGGTATAACCATTGGTCTGAGCTAACTTGATGGTGTCTAAGGTTTCGGTTAAGGTACCGATCTGGTTGACCTTGATAAGGACAGAGTTGGCAACATCAGAAGTGATACCCTTCTTGACGAAGTCCTTGTTGGTGACGAAGAGATCGTCGCCGACTAACTGGATCTTGCCACCGAGTCTTTCGGTTAACTTGGCCCAGCCAGCCCAATCGGATTCAGCAAGACCATCTTCGATGGTGATGATGGATGGATAATCAGTGACTAACTTTTCTAAGAAAGCGATCATTTCATCAGTGGTCTTGGTGCCTTCGCCAGACTTGGCTAAGGTGTAGAGACCAGTTTCCTTATCATAGAATTCAGAGGAAGCAACGTCCATACCTAAGAAGATCTGCTTGCCTAATTCATAGCCAGCATTCTTGACAGCTTCAGCGATTAAAGCTAAAGGTTCTTCGTTACCCTTGGCGCAGGATGGAGCAAAACCACCTTCATCGCCAACACCAGTTTCATAACCGTGGGCCTTGACGACCTTCTGTAAGGCGTGGAAGGTTTCAACACCAGCTCTTAAAGCTTCATGGAAAGTTTCGAAGCCAGCTGGGATGATGAAGAATTCCTGGAAGTCAACAGTGGACTGAGCGTGAGCACCACCGTTGATGACGTTCA
>CACXYG010000059.1 GCA_902771745.1 uncultured Erysipelotrichaceae bacterium
ATAGGATGTTTGTTTAAACCGCCGTATACGGAAGACCGTACGTACGGTGGTGTGAGAGGGAGCGGTGAAACTACTGTTTCTCACTCTCTACTCGATTGTTATTTCAGACTTAAATGTCAATTTCTTCTTTAGAAAGGGCTTTTATGTAATAGAAATACGTTATATAATGTATTCACTATGGTAAACGATTACACAATTTATTCCGTTGAGGACGATACCGAAATCGCTGACATCATCAGCCTCGCCTTAAGAGGCCAAGGTTTTGATGTTTCCATCTTCGGTACTGGTGAAGAGTTTTTCGATGCCTTAAAGCAAAAGAAACCAAACATGGTTCTCCTCGACATGATGCTTCCAGGCATTCAGGGAAGAGACGTCCTTAAGGAATTACGTTCCAATCCAAAGAACGCTGACATCGTCGTTGTCATCGTCTCCGCCAAGTCCATGGTCTCCGATAAGATCGACGGCCTTGATTTAGGTGCCGATGATTACATCGCCAAGCCTTTCGACATCAATGAATTCGTCTCTCGTATCAACGCTCATTATAGAAGACATATCCAGACCGAACATGAGGCTACAAAAACCCTCAAGATCGAACCATATATCATCGACTACGATAACAAGACCATCAGAAAGAACAATGTTCTCATTGGAATCACCCCAAGTGAATATGAGATTGCCGAACTTCTGTTCCTTCATCACGGTTCTGTCGTCTCCAAAAATGAAATCTCTGAAAAGCTCTATGGCAAGACAGAAGATCCTGAAAAAACCAAGAAGCAGTTCAGAACCATCGATATGCACGTCAAAGATCTTCGTCAGAAGTTAGGTGACGTCGACAAGAGATTCATCCAGACGATCTTCGGTAACGGATATCAAATCGATTAATTTTTAAGTCATGAATAAAAAACAAGTCATAGGAAGAAACTTCATCGTCTTTTTTTTCACATTCCTGGTTTTCTTTTTCACATCCATGACTTTTTTTATTGTCACAAAACAAGGTGAAAACAGAGAAACCAACTTAATTGCTGACAGTATTGTCACACGACTTGATGAAGATGAGCAGAACACCGCAACCATCAACGCTGCCTATCTTAAAAATCCTTTGATTCACGTCTCTATCTTCAATTACGGAAACCCTTATCCTATTGCAGATACCATGAACTACTATGAGAAAGATACGACCTATCAGGCCAGTTCCGAGGTCTTCCGTGTCGAAGACAAGGCACTCAATAAGAAAACCTTCACCGTCTATAAGACCTGTGAGGCATCTACGACCCTTGTCGTCAAAGTCAGCAAAGTCGAAAGCTTAGGTTATCGTACCGCCACCTTCTTCTTCCTCTGGGGTTCCATCATCGTTTTCGGCCTTTGTGTATTCTTCTTCTCCCTCTTATATCTCAATTACAAGAAATCCCTGATTCCAATCAAGACTCAGGTCAGAAAATTACAGCAGTTTGTCCAACCAGGTGCCACCATCACCTACGATGAAGATATCAACTATATGGCCTATATCTTAAGAGATTCCCGTCATAAGCTGAAACATCAGTTGGAAGAGAATGCCATCACAGCCCAGAAAATGGACTTCATCCTCGATTCCTTCTCCCAAGGTCTGATTGTCCTCGATGCCTCCTATAAAGTCGTCATGATCAACAAGAAGGCATTGAATATCTTCCAAAAGGACAAAAAAGAAGTTCAGAACAAGTATTTCGAGAAACTAGAAGCCCAGCACGACTTCTTCGTCAACTTCAGCATGGTCATTCAGACCAACAAACCGATTCAGTTCATCGAACATATCGATACCAGAGTCTATCAGTGCGATATCAACCCGATTCAATACGATTGGGCCAAGAGTCTCAACCGTGAAGAAAAGAACGGTGCTTCTCTGTTGATGATCGATATCACCGATGACTACAACTCCTCTGAAATGAAGAAGGAATTCTTTGCCAATGCATCCCACGAACTGAAGAGCCCTCTTACCTCCTTATTAGGATATATGCAGCTGATAGAAAACGGCACCATCAAAGGTGACATGGTCAATCCAGCTCTCGACAAGTGCATCAAAGACGCCCAACGTATGAATAAGATCATCTCTGATATGCTTACCCTCTCCTCCTTGGAAAGAGAAGCCCTCCGTGTCATTGAAGAGATTCCACTGCCAAAAGCTTTGGACCAAATCATCAATACCTTGCAGTATCAGATTGACGAAAAGAAGATCAAGATTCACCATGAATACGAACCTCTTGTCATCAAGATGAATCCAGATGACTTTGAAAGAATGACCAAAAACCTCATCGAGAACGCCATCAAATACAATAAAGAAGAGGGTAACATCACCATCCATATCGATATGGAAAAGAGAACCCTTGCCATCCAGGATGATGGTATCGGTATCGCCAAGGAAAACCAGTCTCGTGTCTTTGAGCGCTTCTATCGTGTCGACAAGGCAAGATCAAGACGAAATATGGGAACTGGATTAGGATTAGCCATTGTCAAACATATCTGCAATTACTACGAATTTAATATTTCTTTAGACTCAGAATTAGGAAAGGGGTCACAATTCACCATTCATTTTCCAGAATAAATCAAGAAATAATTTAGTAGTTTTTTAACAGAAAAATCATCAAAATTTCAGAAAAAATATCATATTTCTTCCTTTTTTTGATAAGAATGTGATTTTAAAATTTACTAATGCAAAGATTTTCTTGACTTGTAAGAGCTTTCAAACTAAACTAGTGTCAAATACGGGTTATGCAACCCGCATTTCCAATAGGAGGGAAACTTTATGAAGAAACGTGTCGTTACATTAAGTCTTGCTGCCTTATCCTTATTAGGTATGGTCGGTTGCGGAAACAAGTCGAAGGTCACTGTTTCCAAGGAAGTCGAAGCTGCCGTCAAGGATGCCATGACGCTTTCCAGAGATGACTTAATGAAGAAGGCTGTCGCTGAATTAGGTGACAACCAGCTCAAGTTCTTAGCCGTCACTTCCCGTGGTGGTAAGCCAGCTGCCTTAAACAAGTTCGCTGAATTACTCAACAAGGCTGCCGGTAGTGAAAAGTACAGCGGTGACAAGTCCGCCAAGAACTGCCCAGTCAAGTATGATTCCACCGTCGATGGTCAGATTTACACCACTTTGACCGGTGAAGTCGACAACAAGGTCTCCGATGGTTATTCCGGTGCCATTCTCCAGGATGGTTATCAGTTACAGACCAAGTTAATCGATCCAGGCTACATGGTCAACTATGTTCCAAAGGAATGGAACGATGCCACTGAAACCGACAAGACTTCCAACGCCAACCCATTCACGCTCCAGTACAACTTCAAGACCTGGATGGTTAACAACAAGAATAATGACACTGTCATCGATAACGTTTGGGACATCACTGATCCAAAGTTCAAAGGCAAGCTCTTCACCATGGATCCAACCAACGAAAACGTCAACATGGACTGGATGATTCAGCTCACTGATCCAAAAGTTGCCAAGGAGCTCAAGGCCGCTTACAACGAGGCTTCCAATAACTCCAAGGTTGATCTCTCTGCTTATAAGAAGTATGGCGAAGATCTCCAATACTCTTATGCTTTCATTGCCAATTACATCGCCAATGCTGTCTTCAGTTCTGATGATGGTGAAGCTGTCAACTCCTTAGCCGCTACCCCAGGTTCCATCGGCTGGATCGTCTATTCCAAGATTCAGAACGTCAAGGAAACTGCCAAGACCACCAAGAAGGATATCGTCATCTCTGCCTTAGGCAATGAGAATACCGATGGTGCTACCATCTCCGCTTCCAAGATATCCGGTTTCGCTGGCTTCATGTACAAGCACTACATGTCCGTCATGCCAAATGCCAAGTATCCATATGCTACCTGCGCTTTCTTGAATGTTCTTTCCACTACCCCCGAAGGTTATTCTGCCTGGGCTGGCGATGTCGGTGACTATCCATCCATGCCATCCATCAACAAGGACAGAACCAAGGGTGGCAACGGTTCCTTAGCCACTGAAGTCGATAAGGACGGCGTCTTCAAGTTCACCCAGAAGGCTGATGATCCAACTATCTTCCCATGTCTCAATGATCCATCTTCCAACTGGTGGTTGAACACTGGCAAGGCCATCGTTGAAACTCCATCCTTCATCGGTGCCAACTACGCCACTGTCTATCAGTTCATCAAGGTTCAGCTTGCCAACAAGTAAACCTTAGATACCCCTAAGAAAAAAGCAAAGAAAGTCGGGATATTCATTTATCCCGACTTACTTTGTTCTTATTCATCCCAACAACATATTTATTAAAAAAAGGAGATTCCCCTATGGAACCAGAAAATTTGAAGGAAAATGAAATTCAAACACCGGAATTCACTCCAGGTGATTCTATCGCCCTCAACGAAGACAGTTTTGGTATCAAAGTCAAAAGAACCTTCAACGGAATCAAGACATTCTTCTCCAACCCAGCCAACACCATCCTTGTCTTCTTCGTCATTCTCTTATTGATACTTAATGTTTTTCCATTATTATCGGTCACCAAAGATTCATTATTCGTTTTGAAAACGGAACCTGTTCCAGGCGCCAAGATTGGTGATTTCACTTTTTCCTACTGGGAAGAGACCTTAGCCAGTGAAATCTCCAAAGGTTACTTCTGGAAACCATTGGGAAGATCATTTGTCGTTTCCATCTTTTCTTGTCTCTTCGCTTTGGTCTTCGGTGGTGGCACTGCCTTCTTGATTTGCAGAACCAATATGCCATTCAAGAAGTTCATCTCCTCCGTCTTCATCTTCCCATACATCATGCCACAGTGGACCTTAGCCTTGTTCTGGAAGAACTTCTTCATCTCCACGGCCTGCAATGCCGGTCATGTCGGTGAATTCCAGGCTCTCACAGGAGTTGTCATGCCAGAATGGTTCGTCTTCGGTCCATTCCCAATCTCCGTCGTCTTAGGTCTCCATTATGCACCATTCGCTTATATCCTCTTAGGAGGTGTCTTAAGAAATATGGATGCCAACTTAGAAGAAGCTGCCACCATCTTGAACATTCCAAAATGGAAGACCTTCTTCAAAGTCACCATCCCAATGCTTACTCCAGCCATCCTCTCCACCATCCTTCTTGTCTTCACCGCAGCCATGTCATCTTATCCAATTGCCCAGACCTTAGGTTCTCCAGTTGAATACTTCGTCCTCGCTGTCCGTATGAAGGGTATGATTCAGGGTGCCGGTGGTGCCATGGCCGGTATGGGTGCCGTCGTCAGCATCGTTCTCATTCTCTTAGGCATCATCATCTTGATCTTCAACCAGAGAGCTACCTCTGGCAGAAAGCAGTACACCACAGTCTCCGGTAAGGCCGGTCAGGCTACCAAGCAGAACTTAGGTAAGGTCGGTAAGTGGGTCACTGGTGTCATCATGATCATTCTCATCATCTTCTTCTGCTTCGGTCCAATGGTCTCCTTCTTACTCGAATCCATGATTGCCAACCCAGGTGACTATTCCAATGGTTTAACCACCTACTACTGGACCACCAACGATAACATCAGAAACAACATCACTGGTGTCTTCAATGAAACAGACCTCTGGTCTGCCTTACGTGGTTCCATCCTTCTCTCTGTCTTATGCTCCTTGGCTGCTGGTACCATGGGTCTTCTCATCGGCTACGCCATCTCCAAGAAACGTAAATCCAAGTTGGCTCAGGCTGTCAACGGCTTGTCCTTCTTCCCATACCTCATCCCATCCATCTCCTTATCCGCCTGTTTCTTCTTCTTATCCGCTTCCGTCAGCTGGTTATACAAGCTTCCACTTCTTGTCTGCGTCATCTTAGGTACCATGAAGTACATCCCATTCGCTTCCCGTTCCTCTCTCAATGCCATGATGCAGTTAAGTGGTGAAATCGAAGAATCCGCCCTCATCCAGAACGTCCCATGGTGGAAACGTATGGTCAGAATCGTCTTCCCGATTCAGAAGAGCGCCTTCTTATCCGGTTACCTCCTTCCATTCATCTCCTGTATGAGAGAACTCAACTTGTTCTTGTTCATCGGTAGCAACTCCATCGTTCTCACCAGATACATGTACTTCCTTGAAGATACCGGTATCCCAGCCCTCGAGAACGCTGCCAACTTGATCCTTGTCGTCATTATTCTTGTCGTCAACTGGTTAGTGAACCTGCTTACCGGTGCATCCATTGATAAAGGTGTCGGAGGAAAATAAATCATGCCAGAAATTGTTTTAACAAATGTCACCAAGAGATACGGTGACTTCTACGCTGTCGACCACATGGACTTAACCATTCCGGATGAGTCCTTCATCACCCTTCTTGGTCCTTCCGGTTGCGGTAAAACCACAACCTTAAGAATGATTGCCGGTCTTGAGACCCCAACCGAAGGTAAGATCACCATCAATGGTGAAACCGTCTTCGATTCCAAGGAAGGCATCAACATCACTGCCAACAACAGACATGTCGGCTTCTTGTTCCAGAACTATGCTCTTTGGCCACATATGACCGTCTACAAGAACATCCAGTTCGGTCTTGCCAACGTCAACCAAGAAATGCCAATCCATGCTTCCGAGTATGAGAGATGCACCAAGATGGCTGACGTCGTCAAGGAGATTGCCCTAATCAAGGAATGCATCAAGCTCTCCCTTGATAAGAACGGCAAGGTTGTTGTCGATAAGGCCCTCTTGAACCTCATCGATACCTTCGAAATCTCCATGTACTCTGCCAAGGAAGTCTTCCATGCCGCCACTGGCTCTGACGCTGAAGTAGAAGCCAACCTCAACGCCATGGTCGAAGATTACAAACAGAAAGCCAATGCCGAACTTCAGAAGATTGAAGAGAAGGGCTTCGAAGTCAATGATAAGATGAACCTCACCAAGGATGGCGAGGAAGTCATCAAAAAGAGACATCTCGATAAGGAAGAGATCGATCTTCGCATCAGAAGAAGTGCCCGAGTCGTCAAGGTCGGTGAATTCATGGATCGTTATCCAAACGAGCTCTCCGGCGGTCAGCAGCAACGTGTCGCAATCGCCAGAACCTTGGCTCCAGGATCAAAGGTCCTCTTCATGGATGAACCATTATCTAACCTCGATGCCAAGCTTAGACTTGAGATGAGATCCGAACTCAAGAGATTACATCATGAGACCGGTGCCACCTTCATCTACGTCACCCACGATCAGCTTGAGGCTATGACCCTTGCCACTCACATCTGCTTGATCAACAATGGTGTTGTCCAGCAGTATGATGCCCCACTTGATGTCTATAAGAGACCAAACAACCTCTTCGTCGCTGACTTCGTCGGTAACCCAGCCATCAACTTGGTTGAGACTAAGGCCAAGCAGGATGAGAATGGTATCCACCTTGATTTATTCGGTGGTCAGGTCAAGGGAACCTTCATTCCAAACACCTTCGTCGATTTAGCCAAGTTCAGAGCCGATGCCGATGCCGAAAGTGCTCAGAAGAAGGTTGAATACCAGAAGAAGCTCGAAGACAAGCACTTCGTTGAGAAGGGTAACTCCGACAAGCTCTTCAACTTCAAGATTCCAACCATCAATGGCACCCTTGATTCCAAGGATGAAAAGGAAATCTCCGATGATGATTATGTCATCGGTATCCGTCCAGAATTCCTTCGTATCGAGGATGATGGAAAACTTGAGACCGAAGTCTATTCCGCCATGCCAGCCGGTATGGAAACCACCGTCAAGCTCAGAGTCGGTGAATACCTCATCACCTCTGTCGTCTTCGGCGGTGTCGACTACAAGGTCAACGCCAAGGCTATGGTCAATGTCGCAGGTAAGGAAATCCTTCTCTTCGACAGAAAGACCCAGAAGCTCATCGCCAGCGGTGAACTTAAGCTCGATTAATCTACTAATAAGTCCTAATTCGCTGAAATATTTTCCTGAGGGTCAGTTGAACAAACTGCCCCTTTTGTTTGTGTGACGGGCATGTCATATATCTAAAGGGTGAAAGTCCCGAGTAGGAAAGTCGTTATAACTACATAGTGAAACTCAAGTCTAGTATCGTGAGGTA
>CACXYG010000060.1:0-4163 GCA_902771745.1 uncultured Erysipelotrichaceae bacterium
GAAAAAGCGCACTAAATTGCGCTATCGTGACTGGAAAGATCCAGAAAACATCGATAAAGACTGACTCTTTTATCCCTCACGTGCACTATAGAGTTTTTTAATTAAAACAAACTTAAATTTCCTCAATTTTTTGGTGCGGTATATTTTTTATCACGTTCCTATTACGATTTCAATTATATTATGCCAAAAAATTACAAAATTTTCCATTTTATTTGCTTATTTACATAAAAGATTCGTAAATAAGTCATTTTATAGACCTTTTTTCCTTCTATCCTTGTATAAATCCTCATCTTTTTCAGAGACGTGCTCTAAACCAGTATGGAATAAATCTTTAATGTGATTATCTGTCAGAGCATAAATAACAGACTTGCCTTCACGATAAGTGGTGACAATATCGTGCTTTCTTAATATTGCTAACTGATGAGAAACGCGAGACTGGGACATTCCTAGGATCTCAGCGATATCATTGACACATAATTCATGTCTCGATAAAAGAGAGATCAGAATCAGTCTGGTCTTATCAGCAAAAATAGAATAAAAGTCGGTCAAAGTCTCATAGGATTTGTTCGAGAGAAGTTCATCCTCGATGTGCTGAATTTCAGCAATGGTTTTCTTTGTTTCATTCATGATGTTTTCATTATACACCTTTTTTAGCCGTTCTACGCCCAAGAAGAAAAAACATGTAGGTTTTATAGGATTGAGGAAAGAAAGCCTTAAAAGCCACAAAAAAGGTTTCTTTTTAAATATATATTATTTATAATAATATAAGTTTGTTAACTACTTTATAAAGGGGAGTTCCGCATGACAAGAAAAGGTTCTTCAATCTACATCAAAGGTGAGTACATCACACTTGGTCAGTTACTCAAGTTTTTAGACTTGGTGCAAACTGGTGGTGAAGAGAAACTTTTCGTGGTCACTCATGATATCACGTTCAACGGAGAGCCAGAAGAAAGACGTGGTAAAAAACTCCGCGACGGCGATGAAGTAACCATCGACGGCGAACTATACAAGATATGTACATCAAACGAATAGTACTGAATCACTTCCGTAACTATTCTCAGATCGACGTGAACTTTGGTCTCAACCGCATCTATATCACCGGCAACAACGGAATCGGCAAAACCAATGTCCTTGAAGCCATCTACTATCTGACATTGGGGCGCAGCTTCCGCAAAGCGGATGATAAAGCTTTAATTCAGAACGGTCAAAACGAAGCCAGCATCTATCTGGAGTACTTCTCTGAGAAAGATAACAAGGATCACCATCTCTCCTGCGTGATCAACTCATCTCACAGATTCTAGGCAAGCTTATCGCTGTCTACTATGAACCGAGTCTGGTCTTCTTCTTCAAGGATGAACCAGAACAAAGACGTAAGTTACTCGATGAAACCTGCTCTCAGCTCTCTTCTCAGTATCTCTTCGCCATCGGAAGATACAAGAAGCTGTTAAAAGAGCGCAATACGGCTCTGCAGCAGGATTATGATCCCGATGTCCTTGATGTCATGCGCAATCAACTCATCAATCTCTCCTATCGCATCGTCAAAGACCGTAAAGACGCCATCAAGAAGTTGTCTAAGAGTGCCACTGATTATTATCAGAAGCTCTTCGGAGAAGAAGGTCGTAACTTCTCTTTGACCTACAAGACTTCTTGTCCGCTTGATGATGATCAGGAAAGCTTCATCAAACACTCCATTGAACTCTTCCAGAAGAATCAATCGATGGAGAATATGCGTAAGGTTACCGTTCTTGGTCCCCATCGAGATGATTTGATGGGTAAACTGAGCGGGAACAGTCTTGCCAGTTATGGAAGTCAAGGCGAGAACAGAATCGCCTCTCTCAGTCTGAAAATGGCCGTTTTGGACTTGCTTAGCGATGCTTTGGGCGTCAGACCACTACTGCTATTAGATGACATCACTTCCGACTTGGATGAGAAGAGATGTAAGAATCTGCTGTCTTGCATCAACATGGAAAACCAGCAGGTGTTCGTCACTGGAACAAAGATTCCGGATGGATTCAATGATTATCAAATTTATACCAGCAATGGTAATGAATTAACGAAAGGGGAAAGTGAACAATGAGCGAAGAAATCAAAAAAGAACTCACTGATGAAGAAAAACGCGCTTTAGAACGTCAAAAAATCTACGAAAAACAGCAAGCTAAAGTCGCGAAGGTCGCTGCCGATGAGAACATCGGTCCTAAAGCGGATAAGCCAGAAGAAAAGAAACGTGTGGAAGAAGTCAAAGAAGAAGTCTTTGATGAACAGCACGTCGATCACGTCGTCTTGGACGAAGAGACCGAAGAAAAGAAGATGAAGGCTAAGGATGACTACACCGGTGCCGATATCGAAATTCTTCAGGGCTTAGAGGCCGTCAGACAGCGTCCTGGTATGTACATCGGTACCACCTCTAGCCGTGGTCTTCACCATCTCGTCAGAGAAGCGGTTGACAATGGTGTCGATGAAGCCTTAGCTGGTTTCTGTAAGCACATCAAGGTCACCATCCTTCCTGGTACCGCTGAAAACCCAATCAACCGCATCCGCGTCGAGGATGACGGTCGTGGCATTCCATGCGATATCAACAAGACAACTGGTGTCTCTACCGTTGAAACTGTCTACACCGTTCTTCACGCCGGTGGTAAGTTCAACGATAAGACTGGTTATAAGATTTCTGGTGGTTTACACGGTATCGGTGTCAAAGCCGTCAACGCCTTATCCACCAAGGTTGATGTCACCGTCTATCGCGATGGTGAAATCCATCAGATTCACTTCACCGATGGTGGTCACACCGTCGCTCCAGGTCTTACCGTCACTGGCACCTGCCCAGAAGATAAGACTGGTACCACGGTTGAATTCACACCAGATCCATTGATCTTCAAAGAGACCACAACTTTTGAATTCTCCACACTGGCCACCTACTTAAGACAGACCGCCTACTTAACCAAGGGTTTAAGCATCACGATTGAAGATGTCCGTGATCCAGAAAATATCCAGCACGCCACCTATTGCTTCAATGGCGGTATCATCGAATATGTCGATTACATCAACCATGAAAAAGATAGAGTCTTCGAAGAGATTCCATATGTAAACGGCGCTTCTACCGTTCAAACGGGTGGTTTAGACGTCAAGCCAACTACCGTCATCGTCGAAGCCGCCTTCCAGCCAACCCGCTCTGGTATCTACAACATCTCCTCCTTCTGTAACAACATCAGAACCACTGGTGGCGGTACGCACGAAGAAGGTTTCCGTCTTGCTATCGGTCGTGAACTCAATAACTACTTCAAGTCCAAAGAATGGCTCAAGCAGGGTGATGAGAACTTCCGTTCGGAAGACTGCTTGGAAGGTTTAACCGTCATCTTAAGTGTCAAGCACACCAACCCTCAGTATGAAGGTCAGGTCAAAGATAAACTCGGTAACGACGAAGTCAGAAAGATCGCTTCCTCCATCGTTGGCGACTTCCTCAAGGAATGGCTCATGGAGCATCCAAAGGAAGGTAAGATGTGGTACGACAGAGTCGTCTCCGCCTACAAAGGCCGTAAGGCTGCTGAAAAGGCTCGTGCCCAGGCTCAGGGTAAGTTATCTGTCGGCGCTGGTTTACCAGATAAGTTGACCGATTGTGTCTCCAAAGATCCAAAAGAAAGAGAATTATTCATCGTTGAGGGTAACTCCGCAGGCGGTTCCGCCGTCATGGGTAGAGATGCTCGTACACAAGCCATCCTTCCATTGAGAGGTAAAATTCTTAACGTCGAAAAGGCTCAGGCCACTCGTATTGAAAAGAATGCAGAAATCTACAACATGGTTACTGCTATCGGTGCTGGTCAGGGCGAACAGTTCGATGTCAGCAAGATCAAATATGACAAGGTCATCATCATGACCGATGCTGATGTCGACGGTTCTCATATTCGTATCTTATTGATGACCTTCTTCTATCGTTTCATGAAACCACTAGTGGAAACTGGTCATTTATATATCGCTCAGCCACCGCTTTATCGTCTCACCTATCAGGGACATCACTACTATGCCTTCAATGATGAAGAATTAGACGCAATCAAGGCTAAGCTTCCAGAAAATGCTCGTTACGCGTTACAGCGTTATAAAGGTTTGGGTGAAATGGATCCAAGTCAGCTTGATGAAACCACCATGGATAAGAACCATCGTCGTATGCTCCA
>CACXYG010000060.1:4179-12102 GCA_902771745.1 uncultured Erysipelotrichaceae bacterium
AGAACCATCGTCGTATGCTCCAGGTCACCATCGAAGATGCCCAGGATGCCAATGATGCTCTTATCGATTTGATGGGTGAAAATGTCGAGCCAAGAAAAGACTACATCACATCCAACGCGAAGTTCGTCAAGAACTTAGATATCTAATGAAAGGAGGTAACAATAATGGCAGATGAAGAAAAGAAATTAAATCCTGAAGAAGAATCTCAGGAAGTCGACTCCGAAGAAGAAAGAGCCGAAGATGCTACTGATGAAGCCTCTGAAGAAGTAGATGAATCTACCCTCTCCGATAAGGACGTTGCAGAAAAGAAGGGTGCTGGTATCGTCGGTTTACAAGAAGGTATCGTCGCTGGTATCACCCCTGATGAATTCGGTAAGGAAATCAAATCCTCCTTCTTGGATTATGCGGTTTCTACCTTAACCAGTCGTGCTATTCCGGATGCCAGAGATGGTATGAAACCAGTTCAGAGACGTATCATCTACGATATGTGGGAAATGGGCGTTACCCCAGATAAACCATTCAAGAAATCCGCTCGTGTCGTCGGTGACGTCATGGGTAAATACCACCCACATGGTGACTCCTCCATCTATATGGCTATGTGCCGTATGGCTCAGGAATTCTCCATGCGTTACACCCTTGTCCAGGGTCATGGTAACTTTGGTTCCCAGGATGGTGATGAACCAGCTGCGAGCCGTTACACCGAAGCCAGACTTGCCAAAATCGCTTTGGAAATGACCAAAGATATCGAAAAGGACACCGTTCCATTTATCGATACTTATGACTCTGATGGTCAAGAACCAACCGTTCTTCCATCCAGATTCCCAAACTTACTTTGTAATGAATCTTCTGGTATTGCTGTCGGTATGGCTACCTCCATTCCACCACACAACCTTACCGAAACCATCAATGCCGTCCAGGCCGTCATCAAACAGCCTGATATGGAAGTGGAAGAGTTGATGGATATCGTCAAGGGTCCTGACTTCCCAGGCGGCGGTATCATCATGGGTCGCTCTGGTATCAGAAACTACTTCTTGACCGGCCGTGGTTCTGTCAAAGTCAGAGCCAAATACCGCACTGAAGAAAAGGGCGGTCACACCGAAATCATCTTCTATGAACTTCCTTACATGGTCAACAAGCGTGACCTTGCCAAGAAGATCGTTGAACTTGCCGATAGCAAGACCATCGATGGTATTGCTCAGGTTGCCGATTACTCTTCTCAGAAGATGGGTACCCACTTCGTTGTCGCTCTTAAAAAGGGTGCCAGTGAAGCCTTAGTCTTAAATCATTTATTCCGTTACACTGCTTTGCAGTCTAACTTCCCTGTCAACATGCTCGCCTTGGATAACGGCACTCCAAAAGTCTTATCCATGAAGCAGGCCTTACAGATCTATATCGAACATCAGAAGAACATCATTCGTAGAAGAACCCAGTTCGATTTGGCCAAGGCTCAGGCTAGAATCCACATCTTGGAAGCTATCTTGACCGTCGCCGATGCCATCGATGAGACCGTTCACATCATCCGTTCTTCTAAGACCTATGATGAAGCCCAGTCCAGATTGATGGAAAGATTCGGTTTTGACGAAGTTCAGTGCAAAGCCATCTTGGATATGCCACTTAGAAGATTGACTGGTCTTGAACAGGATAAATACCTCAATGAAAAGAATGGTTTAGAAGAAGATTGTCAGCGTTATAACGCTATTCTCTCTAATGAAACTGTCTTGGAAGACACGCTGATTGGCGAACTTGATGACATCAAGAAGAAATTCGGTGATGCTCGTAGAACCGAAATCTCCGATTACGACCTTGATGAAAACGATGAAGACCTGATTCCAAATAAGGAAATCTTGATCTTCTTGACCAAAGGCGGTTATATCAAGAGAGTCGATCCAAGTGAATTCAGAACGCAGAATCGCGGTGGCGTTGGTGTTCAGGGTATGAAGACCAAAGCTGACGATGATATCAAGATCTTACGTCACTCCAGAACCAAGACTGATGTCTTGTTCTTCACAAACTTAGGTAGAGTTTATCACTGCCGTGGTTATCAAATTCAGGAAGGCAGCCGTACCTCTAAGGGTATCCCAGTTGTCAACCTTCTCAAGCTCATGGATGGTGAAGCCGTCAACGCCATCATCTCCATGGATGACTACAGCGATGATTCCTTCCTCTTCTTTGCTACCAAGAACGGTATTGTCAAACGTTCTCCAGCCAAGGATTACGAGAACATCAACTCCAATGGTAAGATCGCTATCGGCTTAAGAGAAGACGACACCTTATTAGATGTCCGTCACACCAATGGCCAGGCCATCATCTCCTTAGGCTCCAGCGAAGGTAAAGTTTGTTCCTTCTATGAAACGGATGTCCGTGTCATGGGTAGAACCGCCTCTGGCGTCAAGGGTATTGAATTACCAGAAGGTGGTGAAGTTGTCGGTCTTGTCACCTCGATCGACGGCAACAAGATCTTCTCCTTAAGTAACAATGGTTATGGTAAGATCACCGATGGTACCGAATACAGAATCACCTCTCGTGGTTCCAAGGGTGTCAGAACCATCAAGACGACCGATAAGAACGGCGGCTTATGCGTCATTCGTAACGTCACCGGTGACGAAGATATCATCATCATTACCGATCATGGTACCACGATTCGTACTTCCTTAACGCAGTTCCGTGAGATGAGCCGTAACACCGTCGGTGTCAAGGTCATCTCCTTACGTAACAAAGAAAAGATCTCTTCCGTCTCTGTTCTTCCATCTGATTCTGAATTAGAAGCTCAGGATACGGTTGCTGGTGAAGAACCTGCTGCTACTCCTGCTGCTCCAAAAGAAGACGCTGCCTTAGCTGAACTCTTAAGAAGAGCTGAAGCCCAGGGCGATGACGATTCCGGTTCCGAAGAATAAGTAAAATAACCTGCCCCACTTTGGGGCAGGAAATATATTATGAGTAAAATTTTTCTAGGTTTTGATCCCCAAGGACTGAAGACTTCCTTCAGTTATGTCGTCAAAAATGCACTCATCGAATACTGCAACAAAGAGAATATCTCTTATACTTTTGACTTGGATGATGATGTCAAAGAAGCCATCGTTCCTTCTGGCATTGATTTCTTCACCTATTATGCCGCCTTTAAAAAGCGCGATATCAAGGTGAAGGTCGTCGCTGCTAGCAGTCTTGCTGATTTCATGATCAAGAAAGACAAGAACGATCAATCCTTGACGCTTTCTTTAGATGCCATCAACTATTATCGCAAAGCGGATGAACTGCTGATTCATCTTCCATCCCAAAAGAAATTCTTAGAGAACTTCAATATCACCACCCCGATATCCATCGTTCCGTTCTACCACAATTCAACGAGTGACAATATGTTAAGTTCTCAAAAAGATGCTTTCATGCATCATTACCAATTGCAACCAAATAGAGAAGTGATTGTCTCCTATGGTATTCTCACCAAAAAAGAGACGGTTATGAATTTGAGAGCTATCGCTAGAAACATTCCTGAAAAAGACTTTATCTTCTTTGGCAAAGTCACACCAGAAGCGATGAAACAGACGCTCTTTGAAGGCATCACTAAACCAGATAACCTCTTCTTCTATCCTCATCTTCCTGAAGAACTCTATCCATCCTTCCTTCTCAATTGCAAACGTTTACTCTTAATCGGCGATTATCTTGCTAGTCCACAGATCTTGATCGACTGTATTTATCATAAGATTCCACTCATCGCTTATAAGATGTCTGGTTATGAAGAAATTCTCAATGAAAATACCGCCAGCATTGCAAAAACCTACTTTGCTTTATACAACGTCTTAAACGAACCAGCCAATATTGCCAAAGCCGATGCCGCTTATGAGACATTAGAAAGACTAAAAGTCTTTCCAGCCTTGAATACCAAATAGGAAAAGACTACAATTTTGTAGACAAATAAGGAGATATACAATATGCTCGATGTCAAATATGTAATCGATAATCTCGATAGCGTTATCGAAAGATTATCCACCAGAACTGGTGACTTCTCTTATTTACGTGAATTACCAGTCTTAGACAGCAAACGTAAAGAATGCATCGTCAAGGGCGAAGCTTTAAAAGCCGAACGTAATGCCAAGTCCAAAGAGATTGGCAAATTAAAAGCCCAGCACAAAGACGATGAAGCCAAAGCCTTACTCGAAAAGATCTCTTTCGACAAGGATGAAATGGCCCGCTTAGATAAGGAAAAAGCTGAAATCGAAGAACAGATTCATGAGATGATGCTCAAGACTCCAAACCTTCCAGATGCTTCTCTTCCAATCGGTGATGACGATTCCGCCAACAGACCAGAAAAGTATTGGTCCAAGCCAACCACCTTCAAGTTCAAGCCAGCCGCCCATTGGGAAATTGGCGCCAAGCTCGGTGGTTTTGATGTCGATAGAGCCGCTAAGGTCACCGGTTCCAGATTCACCTTCTACATGGGTGCCTTTGCCAAACTTGAAAGAAGCGTCGCTTCCTTCATGTTGGATACTCACATCGCCAATGGTTTTACCGAAGTCTTACCTCCATACCTCGTCAACACCGATTCTTTAACTGGTACTGGTCAACTTCCAAAGTTCGCTGATCAGGCCTACATGACCAACAACACCGGCGAAGAATATTGGTTGATTCCAACTGCTGAAGTTCCAGTCACCAACCTCTACAGAGATGAAATCTTATCCGCGGATGATCTTCCAAAGAGATTCTGCGCTTATTCTTCCTGCTTCAGAGCTGAAGCTGGTGCCGCTGGTAGAGATACCAGAGGTATCTTACGTCAGCATCAGTTCCAGAAGGTTGAAATGGTCAAGTTCGCTTTACCAGAACAGTCTTATGATGAACTCGAATCCATGGTGGAAGAAGCCGAAAAAATTCTTGAATTATTAAAGCTTCCATACAGAAGAGTCTGCTTATCCACTGGTGATGTCGGTTTCTCCGCCGCCAAGTGCTATGACATCGAAGTCTGGATGCCATCCTATAACGAATACGAAGAAAAGGATGGTATGTGGGTCCCAACCACTGAGACCTATAAGGAAATCTCTTCCTGCTCCAACGACGTCGACTATCAGGCCAGACGTATGAACATCCGTTTCAAGAGAACCAAAGACTCCAAGACTGAATTCGTTCACACGCTCAACGGCTCTGGTTTAGCCGTCGGTAGAACAGTCGCTGCTATCATCGAAAACTATCAGAACGAAGATGGTTCCATCACCGTTCCTGAAGTCTTACGTCCATACATGCACTGCGACATTATCAAGTAAACAAAAATTGAATCAACAAGAGCAAATCAGAAATGACTTGCTCTTTTTTCATTCCATCAAAAATGACGACCTTACAATGAAGGTCGTCATTATTTTAATTAGATTTTGTACTGTAACATTAAGACAACTCAATTGTTGAATTTAAACTTGGTTATCTAATTATTTTAGAAATTAGCTAACGGTAACAGTACCAGCATCAGAATAAGCATAGAAGCCAGTGTAAGTATAAGACATCTTAGTAGTGTAGGTATTTGTGTTGCCAGTGAAACTGATGGTATGAGAACCAGAAGACGTGGACTTAGAAGCATTGGTTGTCGCTGTGATTCCACTACCTTTAGTGATACTGGTTGCACTCATGCCGAAGATGATTAAACTACCGCCAGAGACAGAGATAGTTCCATCGCAATCCATAGCAGCCATATTTGTAGAGTTTGGACCCTTAGCAAGAACAACACCACCGGTCTGTGTATAGAAGCCATTGGAGTCGATGCCATCGACATCGCCAGAAGTAGGAACATTGACATCAAGATGGCCACCAGTGACTGTGATACCAGTAGAGACACCAGAGATATCACTAGTAGAAGCGTTGACACCATCGTCAGAAGCAGTGACTGTGGTTGTACCACCTGTGACTACCAAAGAAATACCTTCTAAGCCTTCATAAGCGTTGGTAACTGTAGTAGTACCGCCAGATACCGTCAAAGTATTATCAGCATGGACACCATCATCAGAAGCATAGATAGTATTCGTACCACCGCTGATCACAACATTACCAACACCCGTAGAACCATTATCTAACGTGGTGCCATAATTGGCGTGAACAGCATCATCATAGGCTTTGATGTAGTTGGTACCACCAGCGATTGTGATGATATTATCCGCCTTGATACCCTTAGCGGAGTATTCACTCTTATTGGTATTACCAGAATCATCCATGTTTCCGCCACCGCCTGGGCCCCAACCGGAACCAGAAGAAGTGGAGTAGTTAGACCAACTACCGGTAGTGATCGTTGAACCACTTAAGGTGATGGTAACTGTATCATAGTTGGTATTGATAGAGGAATAATCAGAACAGGCATTATACGTAGAGGTAGAATTGCTGGTCTGGGAAGAAGTGAAACGATAAACTGCGAAAGAAGTATAACTAGATGGTCTATCTACAGAATAGTAATAATAGGTCGAAGAGCCACCTCTTCCGCCACCGGAAGTCTGACTGGTGACATAACTTGCATCCTTCCAGGTTGTATTGGTTCCATCCGAGAACAGGACTGCATAACGATAAGAGCTGGAATACGCTGTCTTCGTCTTGAGATACATCGTGGTTTCACTACTAGAGATGACATCGCCTGTATAAGAAGAATAATTAGATGTATAGATGTTGACGGTTGGCTCTAAAGCATCATCATCCGCTTGGATGTTGACGTTATAGGCGGCATCAATACCATCACAAGCCGCATAGATATTGACGGTGGCTTCACCTTCAATGGTGACATCACCCTTCTGGTTACCAGAAGAAGAAACATCACTATCTTCGGTCTTGATACCATCACCACCAGTAGAGATGGCTGTGACTGTACCAGACTTGATATCGACAGAATTGTTACCCTTGATGGAGTTGTTTGGAGCATTGGAAGTCAAAGTTAAGTTCTTGATATTTAAATCCTTGGTGGTATGAACACCATTGTTATAAGAACCCGTAACACTTAAAGTACCCTTACCCTTTAAGGTAAGATCCGCTTTTGCATAAATCGCACCTTCACCCTGACCATCGACGTCTTCACTCTTCAATGTTCTAGTATCAGTAACGGTATTGGTGGTACCTTTCTGAGCACTGATTTCAACTTTGTCGGCGCTAGCGACATAAATTGGAGAGTTTTCTCCATAAGTTAAGGTAACACCATTGAGTTCTAAAACGACTTCGGATTCACCATCGGTTGTTTCGGCAACATCAACATAGATCATGCCTTCTAAAGTACCTTCTAAAGTATAGGTACCATAAGCGGAAATGGTATAACCAGTGGAAGTGGTTGTATAAGTGCCATCCGTTGTCGTGATGGTGAAGTCACTGGTATCCACACTAGAACTTGCAGAAGAAGAAGTCTCTTCCGAAGAAGATGTGACACTAGAATCTTCGACAGTGGAGGATTCCACGCTGGAGTCTTCTACCGTTGAAGAAGCAACGCTAGAGTCTTCGGCAGATGAGGATTCCTCAGCACTCGATGTCTCCGTGCTGCTAGAAGTCTTTCCACCATGACCCTTACTAGATGAACTATCTGCTTCACTAGAAGCTTCTGCACTAGAAGTGACCGTAGTAGATGAAGCAACCGTACTTGATGTTGTTGTAGTTGAGGATGCTGTACTGGAAGTTGTCGTACCACAGGAAACCATTAATCCTAAGGCTGACAATACCAATAATCCCTTGTATTTTCTTAATGACATAATTCCTTACCTCTCTCGTTTTACATGGCTTCAGTATAAAGGGGTAAGTTAAAACTAAATTAAAAATATCAACCAAATTTTAAGAAAGGGGGTTATAGTATTACTACAAGATTGGAATAATCTTAACTTTTTCGACCTCAGGAGACTAACTATTAGAAATCAATAGAAAAATGAAAAAACTTATCAATGTGTATTCGTTCCACATCAAAGCTTCCTGTTCCGTGGAACAGGAACA
>CACXYG010000061.1:0-2545 GCA_902771745.1 uncultured Erysipelotrichaceae bacterium
ACTCATCTCTGAAGGTATTGTCAACCAATACATCCAGTATCAGGATTTGATCGGTTATAGTTTCGTCTTCACGCTTGATAATGATGTTGAATATATCACTGTTGATAACTTCTACGTCAACTTATTACAAAAGGAAGAGAAAGAACAGATGAACATGGTTGTTGGTATCAACATCAGCGGCTATGAAACGTCTCTCATTTTAGAGAACACCAAGAGTGAAACCACCAGCTATGGTATGAAGTTACAAAACGATAACATCTACTTCGGTTCCAAAGCCGTTGATGATGAGCTCAAAGGTCTCTTATACGGCTTAGTCAAAGATAATCTTCCTGAGAATGACTTCTTGACCTTTGATGGTCAAGGCACCTTCACCGTCAATTTCGAAGGATATTTAAGCAACGTCACCTCTACTCTTGCCACCCTAGGTAAAACCATCACCCTAGACTCCACCATTGAAGGTGCTTCTATGGATGACACCAACGCTGGCTTCCGCTTAAAAGGCAATGTTGCCTAACAACCAAAATTAATAGAAATGCAAAATCTCCTATTATTAGTGTTCACAAACCAAAAAGACAAAATGTTGTTGCTTTCCTTGATGAAGAGGAATAGAATGAAGTCAAAGCAAACTTGTATACAAGTTTAAGCGGAGGATACCTTTTTATGGGAAATGCAATTGTTGGCCAGTCCGGTGGCCCAACTTCCGTCATCAATTCCAGTTTAGCCGGCGTTTATGAATCTGCCATCGAAAGAGGTGCAGGCAAAGTCTATGGTATGCTTAACGGCATCCAGGGATTTTTAGAGAAGAGAGTCATCGACCTTTCTCTTTATTTAAAGAACTCTTTAGACATCGAATCTTTAAAGAGAACGCCATCTTCTTTCTTAGGATCTTGTCGTTATAAACTTCCTGATCCAGAAGATCCAGAAAGCAAGGATACATACGAATTCATCTTCCAATATTTAAAGGAATTAGATATTGAATATTTCTTCTATATCGGTGGTAATGACTCTATGGATTCCATTGCCAAGCTCAGCAACTATGGTAAGAAAGTCAATTCTCACATCCGTTTCATCGGTGTTCCAAAAACCATTGATAACGATCTTGTCAAAACCGACCATACCCCAGGTTATGGTTCGGCTGCCAAGTATATCGCTGTCACGATGAAGGAAATCATCCGTGATGCGACTGTCTATGGCACCAACTATGTCACCATCGTTGAAATCATGGGTAGAAACGCTGGTTGGCTTACTGCCGCGGCTGCTTTAGCAGAAGGACCAGATTGTGAAGGTGTTGATATGATCTGTCTTCCTGAAATTCCATTCACTTGTGAAGGTTTCATCGAGAAGGTCAAGAAATTACAGTCCCAGAAGAAGAGTATCGTCATTGCAGTCAGTGAAGGTGTCAAGCTTCCTGATGGCAGATATGTCTGCGAACTCAATGATGATGGTCATGAAGAAGATGCCTTCGGTCACAAGGCTTTGACCGGTACGGCTAGATATCTTGCCAACCTTGTCAGAAAGAATCTTCCAACCAAGACTCGTTCTATCGAATTATCCATCCTTCAGAGATGTGCTGGTCATATGACTTCCAGAACCGATATCACCGAAGCCTATCAGGTCGGCGGTGCTGCTGTCAAAGCTGCTTTTGAAGGTATGACTGGTAAGTTTGTCTCCATCAAACGTATCTCTGATGCTCCATATCAGTCCACCACAGAGCTGGTCGACATCAACGAAGTTGCCAACCTCGAAAAGAAGATTCCACTCGATTGGATCACTCCTGATCATATGAGAATGGAAAAAGCCTTCTTAGAATATGCTACTCCTCTTATCCAGGCCGAACTTACTCCTATCTTCGTCGCTGGTAGACCATGGCATATTAAGCTGTAATCTGATTGTTAAACCCTTATGTCTCCTGAGAAATCAGGAGACTTTTTTGATTTAGAGCAAATCAGTTATTACCGAACATGTGTCAATACTAAAGTGAACATGTACAACACTGCTTATGTGTATGAGCATAAGAGTGCCTAGGCTTCTTCCGGTTTATCAATGATTCAATATTCTCAACCTACCTGGAACAAACAATACCACAGCCAAGCTATATGATGCGGTTTTGATTTTCAAAAACGCTTATGTTCTGAAGGCGATAAATCAAGCCCTATTTTGGCTTTATACTAATGTATAACAACTAAAAACCTGTGTTCAGATAAAAAGAAATGGTTTAGAAGAAAATCTTCTAAACCATTTTCATTTTTACTTAATTCCGACTCTCTTATAAATGTAATCGACGTTCTTCATATAATATTCTAACGTGAAGCAATCATCGATTTCTTTATCCGTCAGTAAGGAAGAGACTTTGCTATCAGCTTTCAATAAGTCGATATAGTCTTTGTCTTCTTCTAAAGCCTTCATAGCAATTGGCTGGACAGTATCATAAGCTTCTTCTCTGACCAAGCCTTTGGAGATCAAAGCGTATAAGACTCTCTGAGCAAAGATGACACCCTTGGTAAGATAGATATCCTTTAACATCTTATCTGGATAGACCATCAAG
>CACXYG010000061.1:2551-10426 GCA_902771745.1 uncultured Erysipelotrichaceae bacterium
AATCTGACAAGCATGTAATCCAATAATTCGGTAGCATCCGGAAGGATGATACGTTCGGTAGAAGAGTGAGAGATATCTCTTTCGTGCCATAAGGCGATGTTGTCATAAGAAGTCATCATATAACCGCGGATAACTCTAGCACAACCACAGATGTTTTCACTGGAGATTGGATTTCTCTTATGTGGCATAGCCGAAGAACCCTTCTGACCTTTACTGAAGGCTTCTTCAGCTTCTTTGACTTCCTGTCTGGATAAGTGTCTGACTTCTAAAGCCATCTTTTCTAATTCACTGGCCACTAAGGCAAGAGCAGAAAGATAAGCGGCATGTCTATCTCTCTGGATGACCTGCGTAGAGATGGCGGCATGCTGAATGCCAAGACCATCACAAACATATTCTTCGACTTGTGGTGGAAGGTTAGCAAAGTTACCGACCGCACCAGAGAGTTTACCGACCTGGACATTGTCACAAGCGCGGACGAATTCTTCTCTGATACGAGTCATATCGGAATACCACAAGGCCCACTTGAGACCAAAGGAGGTGATATCCGCATGCATACCATGAGTTCTACCGATACATGGGGTATTTTCAAACTCTAAGGCTCTCTTCTTTAAGACCTTCATCATATCATCGATATCTTTTAACAAGATTTCGTTAGCACACTTGAGAAGATAACCGTTGGCCGTATCGACGACATCAGTAGAAGTAAGACCGTAATGAATCCACTTCTTCTCTTCGCCAAGAGATTCACCAACTGCTCTGGTGAAAGCGACGACATCATGCTTGGTGACCTGTTCGATTTCTTTGATTCTCGCAACTTCAAAGGTGGCCTTATCTAACTTTGGTAAGTCTTCCTTAGGGACGACACCAAGTTCAGCCCAAGCTTTCGCATTTAAGATTTCAACTTTCAGATATGCGTTGAACTTATTTTCTTCCGTCCAGATGTCACGCATGCATTTTCTCGAATAACGTTCAATCATGATTTACTCCTTATAAGGCCCAATGACCGATATCACTGCGATAGAAAAGATTATCCGATTCGATCTTCTTGATATCATCAAGAGCTTTCTCTCTGGCCTTGGCAACCGTGTCAGCCTTTTCGACGATGATCAAGACTCTACCACCATTGTTGTAAGTCTGGCCATCGACAATTTTAACACCCATGGCATATACCTTACCAGTGACTTTCTCTAATCCGTTGATGGCGTGCATCTTTTCATAGCTTCCTGGATAACCCTCAGAGGCTAAAACCACACCAAGATAGACCTGGTTATCCCAGACGAGTTCAGGATCTTCATGGTCGATGACTTTATTGAAAGCGACAAAGAGATCACTTTCCAATCTCGGTAAGACAACTTCCGTTTCTGGATCACCAAAACGGCAATTGAATTCAATAACCTTGATACCATCCTTGGTCTTCATCAAGCCACCATATAAGACGCCGGTGAAAGAAGAATCATCATCCACCAAAGCCGCTGCTGTTGGCTTCATGATCTTTTCTAAGGCTTCTTCTCTATCCTCCTTAGTAATGAATGGAAGTGGAGAATATGCGCCCATACCACCAGTATTTGGACCCTCATCATCATCAAAAGCACGCTTATGATCCTGAGAGAGTTCTAAAGGATAGACGTTCTTGCCATCGACAAAACACAAGAAGGAGAATTCAGGGCCTTCTAAATATTCTTCAATGACGACTTTATCTTTACCATACTTGTCATCGACAAGCATATCTTTTAAGGCCTTTTGGGCCTCCTTTAAAGACATGGCAACGACAACGCCCTTGCCAGCGGCAAGGCCATCGTACTTGATGACAATCGGAGCACCTTTTTCCTGAACATAATTCCAGGCTTCCTCATAAGAGGAGAAGGACTGGAAATCGGCGGTTGGAATATGATACTTCTTCATCAATTCCTTGGCGTATTCTTTGGAAGACTCAATTCTAGCTGCCTTCTTATCAGGACCAAAAATCTTTAATCCCTTGGCCTTAAAAGCATCCACGACACCAGCGGCAAGAGAGACTTCTGGACCGACTACAGTCAAATCGATATTCTTTTCTAAAGCAAACTTGACTAAAGCCTCAACATCGGTATCAGAGATAGCAACAAGTTCAGCCTGCTTAGCCATACCGTCATTACCAGGGGCGGCATAGATCTTATCAACAAGAGATGATTCACTTAATTTATCGATGATGGCATGCTCTCTACCACCACTACCAATCACTAAAACCTTCATGATTCTTACCTACAATTAATGTCTGAAGTGTCTCATGCCGGTGAAGATCATGGCAATACCAAGTTCATCACACTTCTTGATGGAATCTTCATCACGGATAGATCCACCTGGCTGGATGATGGCAGTAACACCATACTTGGCAGCCAAAGTGACGGTATCATCAAATGGGAAGAACGCATCAGAAGCTAAGACAAGAGAAGTCTTACCCTGCTTCTTAGCCCATTCTAAGGAGATTTCAGCAGAACCGACACGGTTCATCTGACCAGCGCCAACACCAGCGATGGTCTGATCATGAGCGACTAAGATAGCATTGGATTTGACATGCTTGACGCACTTCATAGCGAAAAGAAGATCCTTCTTTTCTTCTTCGGTTGGTTGCTTCTTGGTGACAACCTTCAAATCTTCTTCTTTCCAGATATCTAAATCTAAATCCTGATAGAGAAGACCACCGTTGATGGTTAAAGCCATCTTCTTATCCTTAAATGGAGTGGTCATATCAACTTCCATAATTCTACAATTCTTTTTCTTAGATAAAATCTCTAAAGCTTCTTCACTATAAGATGGAGCCATGATGATCTCTAAGAAGACCTTTTTGTCCATGATGGCCTGAGCGAGAGTAGCATCGACTGGTCTATTAAAAGCGACAATACCACCATAGATCGAGACTGGGTCAGCCTCATAAGCCTTATCCCAGGCTTCATAGATATCCTTAGCGGAAGCGGCACCACAGGGATTCATGTGCTTTAAAGCGATGGCGGTTGGTTCTTCAAACTCCATCAAGAGATTTAAGCAGGCATTACCATCCTGAATATTGTTATAGGACAATTCCTTACCCTGAATCTGTTTGGCGTGAACCAAAGACCAGGAAGTGTATGGGCCCTTATATAAAGCGGCATTCTGATGTGGGTTTTCACCATAACGAAGAGACTGGGCAAGTTCATAAGAGAGCGTTAAGGTCTCATTGAAATCAGAACCGACAAGGTTAGATAAGTAAGCGGAGATCATGGCGTCATAATTGGCAGTGGTACGGAAAGCCTTGGCAGCCAGATAGGTTCTGGTTTCTAAGGTGGTATCACCATTTTCTTCAAATTCCTTTAAGACTCTTTCAAAGTCAGCAGGATCAGTGACGATGGTGACAGCCTTATAATTCTTGGAAGCGGAACGGACCATGGATGGACCGCCGATATCAATGTTTTCGATGACTTCATCTAAAGCAGCACCACTTTCGACAGTCTTCTTGAATGGATAGAGGTTGACGCAGACAAGATCGATCGGTTTGATGTCGTGTTCTTTGATGGTGTCCATATGTTCTTTTAAGTCACGTCTGGCTAAAAGACCGCCGTGGACCTTTGGATGAAGAGTCTTGACTCTGCCATCAAGGATTTCTGGGAAACCTGTGACATCCTCAATGGAGATGGTTTTGACACCAGCGGCATCCAAAGCTTTCTTGGTACCACCAGTAGAGATGATTTCAAAATCGAGTGCTTCTAACTTCTTAGCAAATTCAACGACACCAGTTTTATCACTGACACTGATCAATGCTCTTCTCATTTACAGTTCCTCCTTGATGAGCTTTTCAATCGTATTTGGGTATAATTCATGCTCGACAGCATGAATCTTACTTTCTAATTCGTCGACATCGGAGCCATAATACTCGAAGGCTTTCTGAGCGATGATCTTACCGCCATCGAGTTCAGCGGAAACATAGTGGATGGTGACACCAAAGACTTTACATCCGTAGTCAAAGGCATCTTGAATGCCATGTGCTCCCTTAAAGGAAGGAAGCAAGGCTGGATGAATGTTGATGATCTTGTTAGGATAGGCATCAAGTAAGACATCCGTGACAATCTTCATATATCCAGCTAAGCAGATGAGGTCAACCTCATTCTGCTTTAATAAGGAGAGAATATGTTCTTCATATTCTTTCTTGGAAGCAAAGTTCTTCAATAAGACGACTTCATAGGGAATCTGATGATTCTTGGCTCTGGTAATGGCATAAGCATCCTTATGGTCAACAATCAATAATTTGATTGTTGCATTATGGATACTACCATCTTCAATCGCCTTGATAATCGCTTCGAAGTTCGTTCCGTTTCCACTTGCAAATATGGCTAAATTCATATCTTTACCTACTTTAATAATTCAATTTCAACACCAGGTTTATCGGTTACTTTACCGATGACATAAGTCTTACGGTTGGCTTTGGCTAAGATTTCCTGAGCCTTGGTGACATCCTTTTCGTTGATGGCAAGGATCATACCGATACCCATGTTATAGATGTTGAACATCTCTCTATGTTCGATCTTGCCCTGCTTCTCTAAGAAGTTGAAAATCGGTAAGATGGTCCAGGTGCCTTCTTTGACATAGATACCCTGACCTTCCGATAAGATACGAGGGATATTTTCATCAAAACCACCGCCGGTGATATGAGCAACACCATGAACCGGTAAGGTGCGGATGACTTCTAAGACTTCCTTACAATAGATGTTGGTTGGAGTGAGTAAGACTTCACCTAAAGTCTTCTTTTCATCCAATTCTGGATAGATCTTATTTAAATCTAAGTTGGCATCAGCAACGATCTTTCTGACCAAAGAGAAACCATTGGAATGAACACCGCTGGATTCAATACCAAGTAAGACATCACCGACTTTGACCTGGGTGCCATCGATGAGCTTAGATTTTTCCACAACACCAGTGGTATAACCAGCGATATCATATTCGCCATTACCATACATACCTGGCATTTCAGCAGTTTCACCACCGACAAGAGCGCAACCAGCCTGTCTGCAGCCTTCAGCAACACCAGCGACAATGGCTTCCACCTTGGCTGGTTCATTCTTGCCGACAGCGACATAGTCAAGGAAGAATAATGGTTCTGCACCCTGAGCAAGAACATCATTGACGCACATCGCAACGGCATCGATACCGATGGTATCATGCTTATCTAAAGCAAAGGCGATCTTCAACTTGGTGCCAACACCATCGGTGCCGGAAACCAAGATAGGTTCCTTGATGTTCAAGGCGGTCAAATCGAACATACCGCCGAAAGAACCAATGCCACCCATAGAACCGACTCTCCTGGTGGAATTGACATGCTTCTTAATACGTCTGACGACATCGTAACCAGCTTCTAAGCTAACGCCTGCTTTTTCATAATCAATAGCCATGTTATTTACCTCTAAAATTTATGATCTTTATTTGCGTCTTCAATGGAGGAGTAGAGTTCGGTCGGATATTTGCCTGTAAAACAAGCTACACATAACTGCAATCTCTTAGAAACTTCGAAGAGGGATTCCTTAGTCAAGAAGGCAAGAGAATCCGCACCGATCATCTCTTTGACCTCTTCGATGCTGTGATGCGCTGAAATCAGCTCATCATAGGTGGAGATATCAACACCATAGAAACAAGGAGAGATGATCTGTGGAGAAGCGATGCGCATATGGACTTCCTTAGCCCCGGCATCACGTAACATCTTAATGATTTTCTTACTGGTTGTTCCGCGAACAATAGAGTCATCAATTAAGACAACACGTTTATCTTTCACAATACTGATAACTGGAGATAACTTTAATTTGACAGCCTTTTCTCTCATCTCCTGATTGGGTTGGATGAACGATCTGCCGATATACTTGTTCTTCACTAGACCAAGCTCATAAGGAATATGACTTTCTTCTGCATAACCGATAGCGGCAGATAAGGAAGAATCTGGAACACCGATAACAATATCCGCATCCACAGGCGCCTGACGGTACAAGGCTTTACCCGATTCCTTACGGAAGGCATGAACGTTCAAGCCTTCAATATCACTATCTGGTCTAGAGAAGTAGATATATTCCATCGCACACATATAGTGACGTTTGAATTTGGAATACTCATAAGAGTGAAGACCATCTTCATCAATGGTGACAACCTCACCAGGTTTGACATCTCTTAAGAAGGTAGCGCCAACGGCATTAAAGGCACATATCTCACTTGCTACCACATAACCATCATCTAACTTACCGATAGATAATGGTCTAAGACCGTATTTATCACGACAGGCATAAAGGCGGTCCTTGGTGACAATCAAGAAGGCAAAGGCGCCTTCCAATAAGTTGAGTGCATTGACAATGACCTCAACACGCTTTGTTCCAGGGTTATCTTTCTTGATCAAGTGAGCTAGGATTTCCGAATCCGAAGTGGATTGGAAGATAGAACCCTGATCTTCTAAATAAGCTTTCAATTCAGCGGAGTTGACCAAATTACCATTGTGGGCAAGGCCAAAGTCACCACCGTGATGACGGAAGAGGAATGGCTGGACATTTTCAATACCGCCACCGCCTGAAGTCGCATAACGGACATGACCGATACCAGTCTTACCTGGTAAGCTGTCGAGTTTTTCTTGATTGAAGATTTCGCTGACCAAGCCTTCGCCTTTGATACGGGATAAACGACCATCATCATTGACGACGACCATACCGCAGCCTTCCTGGCCGCGATGTTGTAAGGAGTGCAAGCCAAAATACATATTCTGGGCGGCGTGAGAGACGTTATAAACGCCAAAGACACCACATTCCTCATGCAATCCTTTTAAAATCTCAATATTTTCCATATAACCTTTACTTTCTATTCTTTAATCTTTCTAAGACCTGTTGATAGGCTTGAATGACATCACCAAGATCTCTTCTGAAACGATCCTTATCTAAGATTTCCTTGGTGGTAGAATCCCATAAACGACAAGAATCAGGAGAAATTTCATCCGCAAGGATGATTTTTCCATCCTTGGTTTTACCAAACTCAATCTTGAAATCGACAAGGGTGATATTGATGTTAGCAAATAACTTCTTGAGAGCATTGTTGATCTTGACTGTCTGAGCAAACATTTCATCTAAGTCTTCATAGGTAGTTAAGCCTAAAGCGACAGCGTGATGTCTGTTGAGAAGAGGATCGCCAAGTTTGTCATTCTTGAGACATAACTCATAGATGGTGTTCGGAATGGTGGTTCCTTCTTTTATGTTGAGGCGCTTAGACATCGAACCAGAGATGACATTTCTGACGACGATCTCAAGAGGAATGATATCTAACTTCTTAGCCAACATGTCTCTCTCGTTGAGGCCTTTGACAAAGTGGGATTCAATACCTTCTTTGGCTAAGTCCTGGAAGATGATGGTTGTGATCTCGTTATTGATAATACCTTTTCCTTTGATTTTGGCTTTCTTGATACCGTTGAAGGCAGAGGCGTCATCCTTGAAATGAATGATGATGAGATCCGGATCATCCGTGTGATAGATCTTCTTCGCCTTACCTTCATAAAACAAATCCAATTGTTGCATGATTCGGACCTCCTGTAACTACTTCTTTCTGAAATAGTTGACGGCATTGCGGAAGATATTCTCATCCTTGTTACCGTAGATATTCTTGAAGTTATTTGGTTCGTAACGTTCGGAGTGACCCATCTTACCTAAGATAAGACCATCTTCGGAGACAATACCTTCAATGGCATAAGTGGAGCCATTGTAGTTATAAGTGCTATCGGTACCGATATTTCCATCAGGATCACAATACTGGAAGGCGACCATACCTCTATCAAATAAGGATTTGGCCATCTCTTCAGAGCAGACAAACTTACCTTCACCATGGGAGATAGCAACTTCATAGACTTCACCA
>CACXYG010000062.1 GCA_902771745.1 uncultured Erysipelotrichaceae bacterium
TTCACCTTTATAGGCTAATTCTCTTAAGCAGATACGGCAGACAGCGAACTGTCTGAGAACGCCATGGACTCTACCGCAACGGGAGCAGCGGGTATAATTCTGAGTCTTTGGATGCTTCTTTGGGGAAGCACACTTAATCATTAAAGCTTTTCTAGCCATTGATCTATCCTCCTATTACTTAGAGAAAGGCATACCGAGCTTAGTAAGCAAGGCAGCGGCTTCTTTATCGGTCTTAGCAGTAGTGACAATGACGACATCCATACCCTGAGTACGGGTGACCTTATCATACTGAATTTCAGGGAAGATCAACTGTTCCTTGACACCGACAGAGTAGTTACCACGACCATCGAAGGAATCCTTGGAGATACCACGGAAGTCTCTGACTCGTGGTAAATCGATAGAGATGAACTTATCTAAGAAGTCATACATATGGATTCTTCTGAGGGTAACTTTGACACCAACTGGGACGCCTTCACGTAACTTGAAGTTAGCGATAGACTTCTTGGCGCGGGTGACGACTGGTTTCTGACCGGCGATAGTAGCTAATTCTTTGACAGCTTCTTCGACGTTCTTTTCATTGGTACCAGCTTCACCAAGTCTCATGTTAAGAACAATCTTAACAAGCTTTGGACATTCCATGACGGACTTGTAGCCAAATTCTTTCATCATTTCAGGAACGATTTCGTCCTGATATCTCTTTTCAAGTCTGGAGACGAACTTAGCGACCTGATTGCCCTGATTGTGGGCTTTCTTGACGGACACGCCGTTTTTCTTAGTTTCAGCCATGATCTATCTCCTTACTTGATTTCAGTGCCGCTCTTCTTAGCGACTCTGACTTTCTTATCATCTTTAAGCATATAGCCGACTCTGGTAGCCTTGTTGGTCTTTGGATCAACTAAGGCAACGTTAGAGGCATCGATTGGAAGGTTGATTTCCTTGATGGTGCCCTTTGGGTTAGCCTGGGAAGGCTTGACATGCTTCTTGTTGACGTTAACGCCTTCAACAACGACCTTGTTTTCACTTGGCATAGCCTTTAAGACCTTGCCAGTTTTGCCCTTGTCGTCGCCAGAAAGGACGATAACAGTATCACCAGTTTTGATTTTCATGTTCATTTCCTCCTAGACTATAAGACTTCGACGGCCAAAGAGACGATCTTCATATATCTATCGCCCTTTTCACGAAGCTCACGAGCAACAGGACCGAAGACACGGGTGCCCTTTGGAGTGCCGTCTTCGTTGATTAAGACGACAGCATTATCATCGAAACGGATGGTGGAACCATCTTTTCTGGAATAAGCCTTCTTGACACGGACAATAACGCCCTTGACAACGTCGGATTTCTTAACTTTGCCGTTTGGAATAGCATCCTTAACAGCACAAATGACAACATCGCCGACACTAGCGGATTTTCTGTGAGAACCACCCATGAGGTGGAAAACTCTGACAGAACGAGCACCAGAGTTATCAGCAACAACTAAATTAGTTTCAGTCTGAACCATGGTTACTCTCCCTTCTTAACCACTTCAACTAAGCGGAAATGCTTGTCGTGGCTTAATGGACGGCATTCTTCGAAGATGACGACATCACCGACTTTAGCGACGGAATTTCTATCATCAACTTTGTACTTCTTACGAACGGAGACTCTCTTCTTGTAGATTGGATGAGCCTTATAGGTTTCGGTTTCTACAACGATAGTCTTGATCATGTTAGCGGAGATAACAGTACCCTGTAATCTTCTCTTAGGGGCCTGAGTAGCCTGTTTAATTTCTTCAGCCATTTTACTTTAGCCTCCAATTACTTAGCAGCAGCTTCTTTAGCTGCAGCTTTACGTTCATTTTCAACCGTTAAGCATCTGGCGATGTCTTTACGGCAAGCGGTGATCTTTGCACCATTGTCTAACTGACCGGCCTTAGCCTGGAATCTCAAGGAGAGTAAATCGCCCTTTAATTCATAGACCTTCTGAGCGAGGTCTTTGTCAGATAATTTTCTAACTTCTTCGATAGTCATTATTTGTTTTCCTCGCCTTTCTTAACGACTCTGGTAGTGACAGAGAGTTTGTAGCCAGCCTGCTTTAAAGCATACTGAGCATCAGCTGGATTGATGCCGCCGATTTCGAACATGACAGTTCCCTTATCGACAACAGCGACCCACTGTTCAACGGTACCTTTACCATTACCCATACGGACTTCAGCAGGTTTCTTGGTGAGGCCTAAGTATGGGAAGATACGAATGTAAGTCTTACCGAACTTCTTGGTGTATCTGGATAAGACGACACGAGCAGATTCGATCTGACGGTTGGTGATATAGCCACCGCGAGTAGCGACAAGACCAAAATCGCCGTAAGCAACCGTATTGCTTCTGGAAGCGAAATCCTTTGGTCTGATCAAATGGCTACGACGCCATTTTAATCTCTTTGGTTGTAACATTCTTATTCTCCTTTCTGCTCAGGAGCATCCTTACCTTCGCTTGGAGTAGCCTGAGGAGCTGGACGGTTGCCGCGATTTGGACGGCCACCCTTGCCGTTGAAACGGCCGCGACCGAAAGTCTTCTGTTCTGGACGACGGTCTCTTAAGTCCTGATAGTTTTCAGGAAGAGCGATCCAGACCTTGACACCGATGACACCATAAGTGGTGTGGCATGGAGTGTAGGCGTAGTCAATTGGCTGACGTAAGGTGTGAAGACCAAGAACACCTTCACGGTATTCTTCATAACGGGCAATTTCGGCACCGCCGATACGGCCCTTGGTCATGGTCTTGCAGCCGAGAGCACCAGCTCTCATGACTCTCTGAATAGCCTTCTTCTGAACAACACGGTAGGAAGCTCTTTCCTGAAGCTGCTTAGCGATGTCCTTGGCAACAAGCATAGCGTCCAAATCAGGATTCTTGATTTCGACGATAGTGAACTTGATGGTCTTGGCATCCTTCTTGAGGAGCTTAGCAACCTTGGCAGTGATTTCCTTGATCTGAGCACCATCTTTGCCTAAGACAATAGCTGGGTGGCTAACCAATAAGGAAATAGTGATGTTGTTCTTGATTCTTTCAATATCAATTCTGGATAAACCAGCATCGATCTTGTTGAGAAGTGGTTCAAGATACTTTCTGATCTTGATGTCTTCTTCAAGATAAGAAGCATAAGTCTTCTTGTCAGCATACCAGTGACTGGACCAGTCACGGTTGATGCCTAAACGTAAGCCGTTTGGATTAACTTTCTGACCCATAATTACTTAGCCTCCTTGGTCTTGAGAGTAACGAAGACGTGAGACCAGCGCTTGACTAAGCCGCTGGCAGAGCCCTTAGCTCTTGGTAAGATTCTCTTTAATCTCATTGCATCATTAGCAGTGATTTCAGCGATATATAAGGAATCGCGGTCCATCTTGAAGTTGTTGACAGCGTTAGCTTCAGCAGACTTGATGAGCTTTTCGATATCCTTAGCGCACATCTTAGAGCAGTTTTCTAAGATAGCATAAGCAGTATCAAGGTCCTTGCCACGGACTAAATCGATGACAAGTCTAACCTTTCTTGGGGTGACACCATAGTTAAGGAGCTTAGCCTTGGCTTCGGTGACAACTTTTTCTTCTGCTAAAGGTTTGACTTCAGCAGTTTTGGTTTCTTTTTCAGCCATGTTCTTTCTCCTTATTTAGCAGCATTATCGTCACCAGCTTTATGAGCGGTGAAGGTGCGGGTGAAAACGAATTCACCTAATTTGTGGCCAACCATGTCTTCAGTGACATAGACTGGAACGAAAGCTCTGCCGTTGTGGACAGAGATAGTGTGTTCAATGAATTCCGGGAAGATAGTGGAACGTCTGGACCAAGTCTTGATGACTTCCTTCTTGCCGGAGGCATTCTGCTCCTGAACTTTCTTGAGGAGCTTTGGATCGCAATATGGACCCTTTTTAGAACTTCTGGACATTTCTCATTCTCCTCCTGTTTACTTACCGTTACGTCTTCTGACGATGAGACGGTTAGATCTGTTCTTCTTAGAACGAGTCTTGACACCCATGAGTCTTCTACCCCAAGGAGATCTTGGAGCATCGTGACCGACTGGGTTCTTACCTTCACCACCACCATGTGGATGGTCGTTTGGGTTCATGACAGCACCACGGACGGTTGGACGTTCGCCAAGCCATCTGGTTCTACCAGCCTTACCCTTGGAGGTGAGGTTGAAGTCTTCATTACCGACAGCACCGATAGTGGCTCTGCAGGTTAAGAGGAACTTTCTGACTTCGCCGGAGGCTAATCTTAAGGTGCAGTACTTATCTTCCTTACCTAAGATCTGAGCAGAGGTACCAGCAGCACGGCAGACCTGGCCGCCCTTGCCTGGCTGGAGTTCAACGTTGTGAACAGTGATACCTTCTGGGATGGAACCGAGTTCCATGCAGTTGCCGACAGCAATTTCGCCGGCCTTACCATCAGTAACAGTCATGCCGACAGTTAAGCCCTTTGGACAGATGATGTATCTCTTCTTGCCCTTGGTATCGATGATTAAAGCGATACGGCAGTTTCTGTTTGGATCGTATTCGATAGCCTTGACAGTAGAAGTGGATTCGCCGCTTCTCTTGAAATCGACTAAACGATACATTCTCTTGTTACCACCACCGATGTGACGGGTAGTGATGTAGCCCTGATTGTTTCTACCACCAGTTTTCTTGAGTGGTACAAGCAAAGATTTTTCAGGAGCTTTCTTAGTGAGATCTCTCGTGGATAATGTGGCGAGATTTCTCATACCCCCAGTAAGAGGGTTATAAGTCTTAATAGCCATGATTTTCTCCTATAACTTTCTTTGATTATTCGGCTTCTTCATTGGCAGCTCTTTCTTCGTTAGCAACAGCGGCAGTGATCTTGCCGAGGTCGAAGGAAGAGTCAAATCTGACAATGGCTCTCTTGTAGGCAGGTAACTTACCAGAATATCTGCCGACTCTTCTCGTCTTAGGAAGAACGTTACGAGTGTTCACGCTCTTGACCTTAGCGTTGAAGATGGCCTGGATAGCGGCCTTGATTTCAAGCTTGGTAGCTTTCTTAGCAACAGCGAAGACCATCGCGTTGTCAGTAGCCTGTAACTTCTGGGTTTCTTCAGTGACGATAACGTACTTGACAATGGAGAAATCCTTGATGATAGCAGGACGAGTGATATATTCGACGGCTTCTTCTTTCTTAGTAGTCTTCTTAGCAGCAGCCTTCTTGGCTGGAGCCTTCTTGGCAGCAGCTTTCTTGGCTGGCTTGGTTTCTTCAGCTGGAGTTTCAACAGCTTCAGCTTCGAGTTTCTTTTCTTCAGCCATAATTACTTAGCCTCCTTGCATTCGTCGCAATCGCAATCTTCATCGTGATCGAGACAAGCTGGGATAACACCCTTGACCATGATGAGCTTCTTAGCGTTAAGAATGTCATAGACAGAAAGGTTATCAGCGGAAACGATGATGACGGATGGGATGTTAGCGGCAGCCTTGATGAGGTTTTCATCATAAGCAGCGACAACTAATAAGTTCTTCTTTTCATCAGCGCCAATGGCACTTAAAGCCTTGACGAAGTCCTTGGTCTTAGCAGAGGAGAAAGCATCGTTGGTTAAGACGATCAAGTCCTTGCTAGCGACCTTGTCAGATAAAGCAGAAGTGAAGGCAATGTAATGTTCCTTCTTGTTCATCTTTAAGGTGTGGTTCTGTTCACCGTTTGGGGCGAAGACAACACCACCGTGTCTCCAGACTGGAGAGTTGGTAGTACCAGCTCTAGCACGGCCAGTACCCTTCTGTCTGAATGGTTTGCGGTTGGAACCATGGACGATGTCACGGGTAAGGGTGTGAGCGGTATCGACTCTTCTGTTAGAGAGGTCAACTCTGACAGCTCTCTGAACAACAACTTCTTTGATTTCAGCACCGAAGAGGTCAGCGGGAAGGGCGACTTCTTCGACCTTTTTGCCAGTATAATCAACTACTGGCCAGTTAAGATTTTCGTTAGCCATTTTAATTCTCCTTCACCTATTAGGATCTCTTAGAGTTCTTCATTGGGTTGAGAGCCTTCTTTGGAGCGGCATTGGCCTTAGCAAGGGCTTCCTGCTGCTTTCTCTCAATATCAGCAATGGTCTGAGTAGTGTAGTCAACGATTGGGCTGACCTGGAATGGTTTCTTGTGTTCCACGGTAGAACGGATCTTCATGATGGAATACTTTGGACCAGCGACGGAACCACGGATTAAGATGCAGTTCTTTTCAACATCGACACCAACGATGGCGAGGTTGAGAACGGTTCTGGTCTGTGGTCTCCACTGACCGGACATCTTCTTGCCGGCGTGGACACGGTTGTTGCAACGACCATTGGTAGCTAAGGAACCGATCTGTCTGTGATAACCGGAACCATGGCCCTTTGGACCGATGACGCCATGATATCTCTTGATGGTACCAGTGTAACCATGACCCTTGCTCTTAGCAGTGACATCGACGATATCGCCAGCGGCGAAGATAGAAGCATCAATGCTAGAACCGACTTCATATTTGCCGTAGATTTCATCGCCTTCTAATTCGCGGATGAAATACTTTGGAGCAGTGTTGGCCTTCTTGCAAACACCGGCTAATGGCTTGTTAGCACGGCTCTCCTTTTTATCTTCATAGCCAATCTGAAGAGCTTCATAACCGTCCTTTTCCTTGGTCTTAACCTGGAGAACGACGTTTGGAAGTACTTCAACAACAGTAACTGGATAGGTAGAACCGTCTTCGGCGAAGACAGAGGTCATACCGATCTTTCTTCCGATGATAGATTTCATAAACTGTTCTATCCTCCTTACAACTTGATTTCAACGTCAACGCCAGCTGGCAAATCGAGATTCTTAAGAATGTCGATGGTCTGCTTGGTTGGACGATTGATATCAATCAATCTCTTATGCGTTCTGATTTCGAACTGTTCGCGGGAATCCTTGTCGACGAATGGAGAACGTAAGATAGTGAAGATCTGTTTTTCAGTAGGGAGCGGGATAGGTCCAACTACCTGAGCGCCGGTCTTCTTGGCGGCTTCGACGATCTTGGCGACCGCCTGGTCAAGGACTTTGTGATCATAGCCCTTGAGACGAACACGAATTGATTTGTTTTCTGCCATTGTGTTTCCTCCTTTACCCCAGATCTAAGTAGGGGCATCCGTTCAGTATGAATAACCGGAATACGTTGACAACCGCTGTAGGCGTTTCCGCAACTTCACACGTCAATACGGGCTGAAATGGCATTCAGCGGGTAATAGTCTACTATTAGAAAGCATATAAGTCAACAAAAAAATGAACTTTTTTCGACTTTTTTGGAGCCATTATAATATATAGTATTTACACGCGCGCGTAAAGCAACAACCCTTGACGGCGTATCGAACGTTTCTTGTATACAAAATTTGTAAACCGCATTTCTCTTAGAACCCATTTCGGGTCACTTTTTATCATTTTTTGACCTGATTTTTGATGTTTAGCACACCTATTGTACAACCTATCCCAGCGTATCGAGTGATACTTCACTCTTGGAGAAAATGACCTCATGTTATAAAATATCCGTATGAAAATTAATTTAAATGATAACGATCGTCAGATCCTTGACGACATTCTTACCCAGCGTGATGAGAACTTTGAAGTATCCCAACTGTGGAATAACTTCTTAACCGATAACTTTGACGCTTTAAACAAGAAAGCCATCCATGACTTGATGGATAAGGAAGGTCTTGATGAAAGAAGTGCAGTCGAAGAAGCTTTCTTCAACTACCTTCAGTTAGATTCTTCTGATCCCATTATCGAGAAGATGAAAGAAGACACCAATTTTGGTGTGATTGAGCCTTTAAAAGAAAAAGCCTTCCTAGACCAGCCATTTAATCACATTCCGGTCAAGAAGGTCGTCTTAGGCCCTTATCAGCTCA
>CACXYG010000063.1 GCA_902771745.1 uncultured Erysipelotrichaceae bacterium
AGAATAGAATACCACGTATCAGGGTGCGGAACCTATTGGGCTAGCCCAATAGGTTCTTTGTGTCATTGATAATTATCACTTCAGTTTACAATTAAGGTTCTAAATAAAAATTAGAAAATCAACGCAAAAAGATTGCAAATATAAAAAAGTTAGTTATGATTAATTGACAAGGAGAAGTTATGCTATGGAAAAAGATACTGTTAGAATTCAGGATGATTTATATCAGGCGGTCAATGGTCAGTGGTTAAAAACGGCCATCATTCCCGATGATCGCCCAACCGCTGGTGGCTTTTCTCAGTTAGATCAGGATGTTGAAAAACTCATGATGGCTGATTTCAAGGCTCTTGCTGAAGGTAGCAAGAAGAGTGATATTCCCGAGATGGAAGACGCGATCAAGCTTTATAAAAAGATCATGGATGTCACCCGTCGTAATCAAGATGGTGTAAAACCTGTTCTTCCACTTTTAGAGAAGATCAAGTCCATCAAGAACATCAAGGAATTAAATGAGAATGCCTTCTCTTTAACGCTTGCCAATGTTGATTTGCCAATCAACTGTGGCGTCGATGTAGATATGAAGGATGCGACCAGGCATTCTTTTGTCGTCATGGGTCCAAACATCATTCTTCCAGATACGACTTACTATGCTGACGATAATGCTTCTGGTAAGAAGTTATTATCGGTCTGGGAGGATATGGCTGGTAAGCTTTTAGCCTATACTCCACTTAGCAAAGAAGAACAAGAAACCTATTTAAAGGATACCTTAGCTTTTGATGCCTTGGTTGCTAAGAGAGTCAAATCTCAGTTGGAATGGGCCAATTATGTCAACAACTATAATCCGATGGATATCAAGGAAGTCTCTTCTCTTGTTGCTCCATTTGATTTAGAAGGTTTATTAGAAGCCTTATATCATAAGGATGCTCCAAAGACTATCATCGTCTATGATCCAAGAGCCATCAAGGAGATGAAGGAATACTTCAACGAAGATACGTTCACTCTCTATATCCATTGGGCTTATGTCATGGCGCTTGTCTCTTCGGCTAGATATCTTTCCGAAGAGATGGAACATCTCTCCACCACTTATGTCCGTACACTTCGTGGTGTTGCCAAAGATCCAGCCTTAGATAAGCATGCTTATCAGGTTGCCAGTCAGGCCTATTCTGAACCAGTCGGTGTCTATTATGGTAGAACCTATTTTGGTGAAGAAGCCAAGAAGGATGTTGTCTCTTTGGTCAAGAAGATCATTGAAACCTATAAGGAAAGAATGGCAAATAACACCTTCTTAGCGGAACCGACCAAGAAGAAAGCCATCCTCAAGTTAGATACCATTGAAATCAAGATGGGTTATCCAGATAGTATCAATGAGTTCTATTCTACTTTGAAGGTCAAGGAAGAAGACTCTCTTCTTGATACCATGAAGAAGATTCAGACTGCTAGAATCTTACGTGATTTACATAAACTCAATAAGGAAGTAGATAGAACTGAATGGGGTATGCCAGGCCACATGGTCAATGCCTGCTATAACCCATCTTCTAATGACATCACCTTCCCAGCCGCTATCTTACAGAAGCCATTCTATTCTTTAGAACAGTCTGTCAGCGAGAACCTCGGTGGTATTGGTGCTGTCATCGGTCATGAAATCTCTCACGCCTTTGATAACAACGGTGCCCAGTTTGATGAGAAGGGTAATCTTTTCAACTGGTGGACTGAAGGTGACTATGCTGCTTTCAAGGCTTTGACCAAGCAGATGATTGATGAATTTGATGGTATCGACTTCTTTGGTGGCAAGGTCAGCGGTGAACTTATCGTTTCCGAAAATATCGCTGATAACGGCGGTATGGGTGTCACTCTCGGTATCATGCATACCTTAAAAGATGCTGATTTCCAAGCCTACTTCAAGAACTGGGCTAGAGTCTGGTGTATGAAGGCTAAGGTGGAATATATCCAGCTTCTTTTGACGAGTGATGTTCATGCTCCAGCAATGCTCAGAGCCAATATGCAGCCTCGTAACTTCCCCGAGTGGTATGAAGCCTTTGGTGTCAAAGATACCGATCAAATGTATCTTGAACCATCCAAGAGAGTCAGAATTTGGTAATTTCTCATAAATACGGTTTACAAACGTAAACTGTATTTTGTTTTTTTACCATTCTATGTATAATAATGTAACAATATCATAAAGGTGGTTTATGAAACATTTATATGAGAAACCTGTTTTGGACGTGGTGGAATTAAATTGCGATGATATCATCAAAACATCGGAAACTTTTGATGGTGGTGATGTCCCGGATGATGTTCTAGATTGGTAGTGGGTAGGAATTTTTATGAACAAGTTATTTAAAATTTTAGGGTTTGTGCCTTTGCTGCTATCGTTTTCCTTTACGGGTGCTCCAAAAAGAGCGGCCCCCTCTTTTGTGACTTCAACTTATTATGATTCCACAAAAGCCTTAGATTTTTCAGATTCGACTGCGGCAGAAATTGAGTCCTATTATGGTGATATTGGCACTCGTACTGGTGATGATTTGATGAGTTATCTCTATAATGTCATCAAATGTGAAACCTCAGAGTTATCTAAATATTATCTTGATTATGGCTCGGGTCTTTCTGGTGTCGGTAGATGGTATCAGATTACTGATCGTAACTGGTCAATATCTGATAGTATCGACCCTGCAACTTTTAGTTTCGTCACTTCAAATTCTGCTAGTAATAATAATTCCTTCTATCTCTACAACATGTATATTTCAGATTCGTCAAACAACAATCCAAACAAAGCGATTTCTAATGTAGTAAATGGTTTTGATAAGAATGAATCACTAACTGCCATTGACTATACTAACAAAAAGAAACCAAATTCCTATATCCAGGTAGACAAAGAACATGTCTGGGCTAAGAATCATGGCTTTAAAGTTAAAAGCGGAGGAAGCGATGTTTTCGCTAATGGCGCTCCTACTGACTTGCATCATTTAGTTGCTGCTGACCATAACACCAACTCAGCTGGTCACAATGACCGCATGTATGGCGAAGTAAATCATAATACGGCAACAACTATCTATAGCTATTTAGGTGATGGTACAACAGAGATTTCCGGCTGGTTAGACCCTTCTACGGATACTTTTGAACCAACGGATGAATGGAAAGGTGATGTTGCTCGTTGTCTACTCTATATGGCAACAAGATATTCCAACAAGTTGGATCAGAACACCCAAGCAGAGCCTTATCTCTATTTAACGGATGATACTAGTTATACGGATGATGACAACACCACTTTCCATGGTGTTCAATACAATCTCTCTGATTTATTAGATTGGAATGAGTTAGATCCTGTCTCAGATTACGAGATTCATCGTAATAACTTGATTTATAAGAATGTTCAACAGAACAGAAATCCCTATATCGATCATCCTGAATGGGCTAGAAGAGTCTATGATTCAAGTTATGTGCTAGATAATTTAGTTGATCAATTTGAAGCGGCTCAGACACAAGCGAGTTTAAGTTTCAACTATACCGCTGTTGTTCAAAACGAACAAAGAGATGCAACCATGGTTGCGTCTGAACTGGGTTTAGAAAATGCTGGATCCTTCACTTCAACAACAGTGGACAATGATGTTACAATTTCTGTGCTATCTGGAAATCAAAATGGCAGCCCATCAAAGTACTATACTTCAAATGAAACTCTTAGAATCTATAGCGGAAATGGTATAACAATATCCACGCCAACTAACGCGATGACAAGGATTGTTTTTAACACTGTTTCCGAGCACTTCACTACAGGAAAGATAGCATCGATTACTGGAGGTGCGGTTTCGTCTTATTCAAGTGGTGTGTTGACAATCACGCCTTCTGCGGCGTCGGTATCGATTGATGTGAATGATAAGGTGTTTATTTCTTCGATAGTGGTGACAAGAATGACAAGCACGAGCAGTTATACGGGCTTCCATAGTGCACAACTGAAGTTTAAATATACTTGTGATTTATCAGCGCAGACCTTTGATGAAGCTGGTATCTATATCACGGAAAATACTTCCTTTGATTATGTGGCCTCTTCTGGTCTATATAATGAATCTACCATTGCATCTGCCTTTGGTGGTTCTAAAACGAGAAAATCGACCAATACGAAAACGGCAACACAAACATATTGGACGGTAGGTGTTAACGTTGCTGAAGAGGATTATGAAAAAGTTCTCAATGCTGCTGCTTATTTGAAAGTAGATGGTATTTATTACTTTTCTCATCCAAGAGCATACAGTGTGAAATCGATTCTTCTTGCCTATCAATCAGAAGATCTCTCTCCTTCCGATATGGCTGCTGTTCAAGCATTCTATAACGCTATTAATTAAATTAAGGCTATCCAGACAATAGAACAAATTCTATTGCGGATAGCCTTTTAAAATATAAAAAAGGGGGATTTTTGATTCTAATGTTCTCTTTTATCTTTGATGATAACAACCATCAAAGAGCCAAGGCAAATCAGGGTAACTCCTAAAGAAACATAGCCGACAGTCCAGATCATCGTATGCCACCAGGGGGTAATGGGAACGACCTTACTGTCTGCGGAAATGCCATTGAAGGCATTGGTCTTTAAAAGTGTATAGATGATTCTTTTCGAGGATTCTCTAAGGCGATGGGCGACAGTCGGAGAAAACTCCCATTCACGGAAAGCCTCAGCTGTATTGTTGCCATCAAAGGAGTCGGTTCCGGCAAGAAGGCCATCAATCTTACTCATCGGTCCACCACTGTCCCAGTCGGAAATATTGATACCCTTCCATCCCCACTCATCTCTTAGGATATCGGTAATCAGTTCCGGACAGGCACCACACCATTTCGGACCGATTCGAGTAAAGGAATTCATCATGGCATAGCACTCACCATCAAGTAGGGCGTATTCAAATGCCTGGAGATAGATTTCTCTACTGACCTGTTCATTGCACCAGATGGACACATGTCGTCTGTTGGTTTCCAAATCATTGAGGGCAAAATGTTTGGCAAAAGCCATGGCTCCCTTGTTCTGGATGCCTTTGATTTCACTTGCACAGATTTTTCCTGTCAGATAGGGGTCTTCACTTGGATATTCCCAGGCACGCCCACAGAAGGCAGTGCGATGGAGATTGACACCTGGACCATAGATGCCGCTATATTTCGTATAGAGCATATCTTCCGACATATGTTTACCCATGTTCTCAATCAATTCATCATTGAACGAAGAGCCCATAATTGGTCCGTTAGGGTAAGCGACATATTGGAAATCTTCACCCGTCGGCAATGGGAAGTCTGATCTTTTGGTGATACCCACAGGACCATTTTCCTCATTGGTAGAAGGCAAAGCGATACTACATACTTCTTGGGTGTGATGATAACCATTGGCACATAACAGAGCCTGCTCATCCCAACTCATCTCATCAAGAAGATCATCCCAGTGTTCATCATCCCAGGAGGCGTCTTTAAACGAGAAGGCTGTCAGATGGTTATCTTCTTCATAGTCTGGGTATTCCAGTTTCGGGTCTTCTTCAAAAGGTTTGTCATAAGAAAGGTCTTTTGCCATACCTTCTGTCATGAGCAATTCTGCCGTGGTGATTGGCAGAGTTTCCAGCCAATTCTTTCTAGAAACATAAGTGACATGATTCTCACCGGCATTTTCGTAGGTATTGATGTCGCCAAGGTCCAATTGATTGGTGATTTTCACATTCGTTTCTTCGTTCTTGGAAAAATCAGCAAAGTCTTCTTTCATCGAGATTCGATAAGAAAGAGTGGCATCTCCGTGGACTTTATCCGAGCCCTTCATGGAAAGAATGTTATTGATGGCTGAATGGGAATCTTTACCAACACTAAAATAATAATCACCGCCTTCAGCGATATAGGTCTTCTTATCAAAGGAGTCATAGGTTCTCAGTTGCTTCTTATCTACTGTAAGATGTGCAACAACACTTTCTTCCGGTTGTAGTTCCTTTGTCTTTGTATATGAGGCAAGTTCAACCGCGGATTTTTCAATGCCGACATTCTGATCATGCTGGGTATATGGCTTTTGTAAATAGATCTGCACGACTTCCTTACCGGGTTTCAGGCCAGTGTTTGTCACTTTGACAGAGATTTCAAAGAAGTCATCCTTTTCCTGTACGTGATAATCAGAATAACTGAACTGGGTATAAGAAATTCCGTAGCCGAAGGGGAAGAGAACAGTCTTGTCATAATCGAAATCGCCGACATTTCTTTCACTGGAAAATAGGATGCTGTCTTCATATCTAGTCTCATAGTAACGATAACCGATATAGACACCTTCCTGATAAACCATATAATCTTCCGAATACTTCTTTGACTGCAACGTGAAGGAAGAGGCGTTAGCATACTGCTTATCCGAATCATTCATGCAAGAAGGAGCCGTGGTGTTATCAAAGCACCAAGTATCAGTCAATCTACCACTGGGAGAAACTTTACCGACAAGAAGATCAGCGATGGCTCTTGTTCCATAGGTTCCCGGCTGGCCGACGTACATGGCAGCATCAATATCACTCATATAATCGGATAATTCATCGAACTGTAAAGGATTACCTGAGTTGATGAGTAAAACCACTTTAGAAAATGTACCTGCATTCTTATATTGGATGGCATGTTCTAACAGGTCTTTTTCCGCTGAAGACAAAGCAAGATAGTTCTTGTCTTTGGTATCCACACCATGCCCTCTGGCATCGGAATACTCACCACCGGTTCTCGATAAGACGATGATGGCAGCATCACCATAGGAAGAAAAGGAATCCTTCACCTCATCCGTATAGGCACTCCAGGGAACCTCATTGACACTGAGCATGACATTCTGTTTACACTGAGACTCCATGTCAGTTCTCTTATAGGTGCTTCCCGCACCGCTAGAATAGAAGTCCCATAAGGTCTGGTTGATAGTAATATCATTTTCCCTCAGAGCTGTTTTCAGATCACTGGAATAAGACTGATGTCCCAGCCAACCGGATCCCGTTCCTGTTTCAACAAGAGAAACGGAGGAATGGGATAATAATGATACCTTGGCTGAGTTCTTCAATGGTAATGCATCATTTTCATTCCAAAGAAGGACAACACCTTCTGCTTCAACCTGTTGGGAGACTTCTTCGTCCTTTTGTTGAATTACTTTGCCATTGACATCTTCATAGTCAGAGCGAAAATACTTCAGTTTTTCTGGATCACTTTCACCCTGTTTATTGACCACATGGCTCGTTTCCGCATGGAAGAACATATTCATGGCGGCGGAATTGCCATCCATGATCGGACCACCGATGAACCCAGTCAGGGTCAACGCCCCGCTAAGTGAGGTCAGAATGATCAAAGATATCTTCAATGCTTTATGTTTCATGTTTCACTCCTTTAGAATTCATGTTCTTTTAAGAAGGCAGTCGCCTTACTCGGCCAGGTCTTTGCCTCTTCGTAGTCAGCGGCAATACCCAAACCATGAGCGGTATTATGATTGTCATCGTAGACTTCCCAGACACAATCGACATTGTTGTCTTCCAATGCTTTCGCCATTAGATAGGTGTTCTGGGATGAAACGGTAGCATCATATTCATGGCACCAGAGAAACATCGGACAAGTATCTTTACTGACATGTTTATAAGGCGAGAATGTCTCATAAAGGCTCGTCTCAGCATTTAGGAAGTTACTTCTTGTCTTGTTATGGGTATATGCATCTTCCATTGACGTGACG
>CACXYG010000064.1:0-7520 GCA_902771745.1 uncultured Erysipelotrichaceae bacterium
GATGACGACCCAGGAGACGCCAAAGGCAACAGCCATAGCGATCAAAATCAAGATGATCTGGAAGCCAGTGATAACAGGAGCGTCACCAGAGATCATCTTACCAGCATATAAGACACCCTTAATCAAAGAACCACCAAGCATGGCTGGGATAGAGAGGTAGAAGGAGAAACGGGCAGCGGTTCTTCTATCGACAGACATGAGCAACGCAGCACAGATGGTAACACCAGAACGGCTGGTACCAGGAATCAAGGCTAAGCACTGAGCTATACCGATGATCATCGCCATCTGAACAGTGAGTTCCTTGACGGAGTGAACTCTGAAAAGAGGATAGTTGGTCATCTTTTCTTCATCAACACCATCATCAAAGGTGGTGGAACTAGCTCTGTTAAGATGATATCTCGATTTGATTCTCTGAGCTCTGCGACGTAAAGCAAACTCGATAACCAAGAAGGCGACACCATAGACAATCAGCATGATAGAAACGGTCAGATAGTTGTATAAGTACATGTCCAGCCAATCATCGAAGAGTAAACCGATGACACCCGCTGGGATAGAAGCGATGAGAATCTTAAGCCACGTACGCCAGATTTCACGTTTCTGCTTGGCGGATTTGTTAGCACCAAAGGGCCATAAACTCTTAAAGAAGGACAATACGACAGCGACAATTGCACCTAACTGAATGATGACGATAAAGAAGTCGAAAAATTCTTTACCCTGCTTGTCGGCCAAACTGAAAAACTGTTCCAAGATGATCATATGACCAGTGGAAGAAACTGGCAACCATTCTGTAATACCTTCTACAATACCAAAAACAATTGCCTTAAGAATTTCGATAAAATTTTCCATTATCTCAACACTCCTAATTCCTATGTTACTTTCGACTTGACTATTATACTATGGCTTAAGAAATTAAAAAAGAGTAATTAACTATAAATAGTTATCGTTTTAATTACGTTTATTTTACATTTAAATTTCTTTCGCTTTACTACTGCTTTTATGTGACGTTTCTAGCCCATAAAACAGTATTTTTCAGCAAGTACATGATAATAATGATAAAATAATTTTCACTCGAGGAATACCCATGGAAATAATTGCAGGATATACGCTGATCTCTAAAAGCAAAACCACCTTCTATAAAGGAGACATCTACTATTTCAGGCACAACAAAACCGGTGCTCGTATTTGTTATTGCGATACGGAGGATAAAGAGAAAAGATTCCAGATCACTTTCAAGACCATGGCCTTAAATAACCGCGGTGCCGCTCATATTTTGGAGCACTCTATTTTGGCTCAGTCTCAAAAATATCCTGTCAAAAACCCCTATTTAGAGATGGATACGAGAAGTGTCAACACCACGATCAATGCCACTACCTATAGTGACCACACCTGCTTTTATTGTACTACCTACAATGAAAAAGACTTACAGAACTTGATGGAAGTCTTATCTAATTGCGTGTTTTATCCAGCAGTGATCAAAGATGAGAGAATCTTCCATCAGGAAGGCTTCCGTAAAGAGCTTGATGAAAATGGTCATCTTCACTATAACGGCATCGTCTATAACGAGATGATGGGTGATTTTGAAGATCCGGATTTCTATTTTGGATATCAGCTTGCTGATTTGATGTTACCAAAATCTCTCTACAGTTATATCTCTGGTGGTTCTCCATTAGAAATACCTAAGCTCACCTATCCAGAACTTTGTGATTTCTATCATAAATATTATCATCCAAGTAGAGCCTATATTCATTTATATGGACATATGGATATCAAAGAAAAACTGACTTGGTTAGATAAAGAAATCTTTTCTAAATTTGATAAATTGGAAGGTGATGTCACCATTCCAGTTTATCCCGCAAACGAGAAAAGAGAAGTCGTTGCCACTTCACCTGCTACCATGGATGATGACACTTGTGGTCTTATCATCGGCTTTGAGTTACCATTTGAATATTCACCAAAAACCAGTCTTGCTCTTTCCGAACTTTTAAATCTGGCTTTCCTTTCTACGGTCTCTCCTTTCTATCAGAAGTTTGTAGATACCAATCTCGCATCCAATGTTCAATTCAATATGGATTCTTATCGACAGACTACCGGTTTTATTCTTCTTAGTGGTATTGATGTTAAAAATCAGGATGTTGTCATAAAGAAGGTAAAGGAATTCTTTGCTGACTTTGCCAAACAAGGATTTGATCATCAGCTTCTGAAGTCGAGTATCAACAGACGAAAGTTTGATTATGCTCGTCATCTAGATGATTGTCCAAATGGCTATGGTGAAGATTTCATCAACGAATCTCTCCGTTGGTGGATTTATGATGATAATTGTATCTACTATGATTATGATACGATCAAACTTTATGATGAATTATCAGCGGATATTGATCATAACTATTACGAAGACTTATTCAAAAAAATCTTCTTAAATCCAGAGCCTATGATGATTGCCTTCTTCAAACCCGATCATGATTTTCTTCCTAAGATCGATGAACAAAGAAGAAACCAGATTGCTTTCGATGAAGCAAACATGACTCCAGAAGAAAGAGCAAAACTTCTTAAAGAGAGTAGAGAATTAAACGAATATCTCAAAGTCACAGCCACCAAAGAAGAGCTAGATACGCTTCCTTCTTTAGCGTTAGAGGATTTAGATATCTCCTTAACCAAGATCATGGCAACACAAGAAGGGAAAGACTATCACGTCTTTATGCCAGCCAACAACATCGTCTTTGAACGTATCCTATTTGATATTTCTGATCTAAGCCAAGAAGAACTTTGCTATCTTTCTGCCTTAGGAGACCTCTTCTCCCTACTGAATAGAGAGCACTTCACCCGTAATGAGATGAACAAAGCCCTGATTGATGCTATCGGCAATCAATCGTCCTATACACGTTCTCATTATTTTAAAGGTAACAAAGAGAAATATTATTTCATTCTTACAGCCAATGGCTATAAAGAAAGTTTCCCTGCTTATTTCAAGTTGGTTTATCAATACTTAACGACAATTATCTTTGATGAAGATAGAATCAAATATTATTTTGACTCTACTTATAAATCTTACAAAGACAAACTGATCGATGATGATCTCAACTTTGCTATGCGTAAAGCCCTTTGTCCATCCATGGCCTCAGAAAACGCCAAAGATTGCATCTCTGGTTTTACCCAGTTCTTCTTTTTAAAGGAAATCAAAAAGAATTACGACAGCAAAAAGATCATTCAGCACCTGAAAGACTTAGTCGATAAAATCTTTGTCAAAGATAGAATCTCCCTTCTTTATATCGGTGATGAAGAAAACTACGAGATGGTCAACAAAGCTGCCAATGATTTCCGTAACTCTTTTAAAGAGTCTCATGTCACGTTACGTTATTTACCTGAACCAGAAGGAAACATCCATAATATCGGCTATTACGCCAATCGAGATGTCAACTGTGTCGCTTTTTCCTATCATGGCAAAGCCTTAGATATGAAAACGTTATGTACGTTATATCTGACGAGTGATTATCTCTCTCAAAACTATCTTGCCCAAGCCATTCGTATCCAAGGTGGTGCCTATTCCTGGGGTTGTGGTTGTAGTGTCAACGGAGAAGTCTATTTCTACTCTACCCAAGATCCCCATATCAACAAGACCTTATCCATCTTTAAAGGCTGTCCTCAATATTTAAGAGAACACCCGATTGATGATGACTTACTCATCCAGTTCAAGATGAAGAATATCAGCGCTATGCAGGATAATCACTCCATCTGGTCTAAAGGTAATATCGCCTTAAAGAGACTTTTCAGAGGGAATAGTGATAATCCAAATGCCTTGATGAAAGAATATTTCCTAGCCATAACAAAAGAAGACATCATCGAAATTGCTGATTATATCGAAGAAATCGTCTCTCATGCCTCCTTAGTTGTCATCGGTAACAAGAAGAGCATCAACAAACACAAAGAACTTTTTGATGAAATTGTTGAACTCAAGCTCTAACAACTATTTTTAAGTTGAAACCTCTTTTCTCTATAAGAAAAGAGAACATTGTAGTAAACTATCCACGTGCAAAAATACAAATGGTATTATTTTATCTTCCCAGCCATCTTCGTATTCTTATCTACCATCATCTTAGTTTTTGGAGCAACGCCAGGAAATAAATCATCCGCTCAGTCCAAGATTCTGGCCTCCCTTTTTGATGTCGGCCCAGAAACGCCAACCATCATCCATGCCAACGGATTAACAATCGAGGGTGATTCTACGCTCTATATTGATAACACCAATACCTATCAAGCGATATTTACCCCTTCTGATACCACCGATCAAAGAGTCAGAATCGAAGTTCTCGATAACGATGAAGAAGTAAAACTTTCTGATCATTCCTTAACTGGTTTAAAACCAGGAGAAGTGACACTCATCTTTACTTCTCTTGCCGATGAAAGTCTTACTTCTCAGATGACGATCAACGTGCTAAGAGAACCGATCACTTCCTTAAAGACCACTCTGACTACAGATAATACCTTGATCAATGGAGTCACATCCAAATTAGAAGTGACTTCCAATACCAAAGACTTCACCCTAGATGATATCAATTTCCTTTCTTCAGACACTTCTATTCTCACCATCGATGAAGAAGGTTATATCTACACTCACAATGTTGGTAAAGCAACTGTCTCTGTTAAAGCCAAGAACTATGATGTTTCTTCTTCTCCAATAGAAATCAATGTCACTGATGGAACCTTTGTTCCGGTCTCTTCTCTAACCTATCAAGAAGACAACATCGATATCTATATCGGTGAAAAACATGTTATCAAACCGATCTTCAATCAAGACGCCTCTGATAAAGCCTTCCGCATAAAATGTGAATATGCCGATGTGGATAACAAACAAGTTTCCTTTGATAAAATCGGGAAGTATGATTTAACAATTACATCGGTATCTAATTCAACATTCAGTAAAACCATCTCCTTCAACGTCAAAGAAGTCATGGCTACTTCCATCACTGTCTCCTACGCCTCGATTCAATATGGTAAAACCACCAAGCTCAGCTATAGTCTTGTCAGTAAAGTCGAAGGCTTAGATGTCACTAATAAAGACGTCACCTTTGAAAGTGATGATGAAAGTATCGCTACCATCGATGCTTCTGGTTATGTCCTTGGATTAAAAAAGGGAACCATCAATATCTCGGTCACCTGGAAAAAGGATCCTACTGTCAAAGGTAGTTCCACCATTGCCATCACCTCTATGGATGCTGAAAAATATGATAGCCTGAATGGTATCATCCGAAAATTGATCGGACACTTTGGTGCCTTCTTAGTCACCGGTGTCTTTGGTATCCTAACCGCCTACTTTTTCTTCTTTAAAGGTAAGATGAAATATATCTCTTTAGCCATCTTCTTAGTCTATGGTCTTCTTCTTGCTATATTATCAGAAGTCTTACAGATCTTTGCCGGTAGCAGAACACCAGCCTGGAGTGATGTCGGCATCGACTTTTCTGGCTATGCTATCGGTGCAATTGTCACCTTTGGAATCTTACTTCTCATCTACGTGAAAACCAAAAGAAAAGAAATCTCTACGCAGGAGTAATCTCCTGCGTATTTTTTGTTAGTAAAAATGGCACTCCGAAGAGTGCCATATTGCGTTTATAATCTGTTGAGATAGTCTTCGTAGACTTCTTTGATGGTTTCGTGGATGTTATGCTTTGGTTCCCAGCCAAGCTGTTTGGTGATCTTAGAATGATCACAACAGGAATACGGGTTATCACTTGGACGGATGAGATTGCCATCGACTTCAATCTTCAAATCTAAACCAGTTAAAGAGATAATATACTTAACCAACTCTTCCAGTGGATAAGAGATACCATAACCGATATTATAGATTTCGTTTGGATGAGAAGATTCAATGACCATACGATAACCATTGACCAAGTCTTTGACATCCAAGAAGTCACGACTGACAGTGATGTTACCAGTATAGATGGTATCACCAACACCCGTCTTCTTGATTTCGGCGGCCTGCTTACAGATCATCGGAACAAAGAAGTTCTCATTCTGGCCAACACCAGCGTGGTTGAATGGTCTGACACAGAAGATTTCTAAACCATACTTATCTCTATAGACCTCAGCAATTTCTTCCTGAGCAATCTTAGAAATACCATAAGGAGAGGTAGACTTTAATGGACTAGTCTCATCCAAAGTGGTCAAGGATGGTGCATACTGATCACCAGAACCAACCAATAAGACTCTTGGTTTCATCAAGAAATTCTTGATGGCTTCTAAGATGTTGAGAGTACCAGTGAGGTTAACACCAAGCATTCTCTGCGGGGCCTTCCAGGCCTGACCAACACCACCGACATCGGTGAGATTGAAGATATGAGTTGGATTGATCAAATTGATCAAAGTTTTGACAGCTGCCGTATCAGTGACATCACAGGAATAGAAACCATCAAAACGATAGTTGTCCTGGACTTCCTTGATATCGGAACCATAGACTTCATAACCATTTGCTTGTAATTCTCTACCTAAATAAACGCCACTAACACCAGCGACACCAAAGATTAACGCTTTTTTCACCATAGGGAATTCCTCCTTAGCTTGTTGTATACAAGTTGCCTTCTATCTATTATATTACCTTATTAGAAGCGCTTTCTCAACTGCTTTTGACATATTTAGTAGCAAAAAGGCGTGAAAAGTATCTTTTCCATGCTTAACGCAACCTTTTCATTATACAAGTGTTAAAATACTCAAGTATGAACAAGAAAACTATCACAGAAAACTCATTCTTTCTCCATCGCAATATGAAGATCAATTCTTATGGTTCCTCTAAGGGTTATCCACTTCTAGTCATTCCTACCCAAGATGGAACTGCCGATGACTATGAAAGATTCGGTATGATTGACGCTTTAAAAGACTATATTGATAACAACATCATCCATGTCTTTTGCGTGGATTCTGTCGATAAGGATTCCTTTTCGGATATTCATGGTGATAAAGAAAAAAGAATCCAGTTACAAGAACAGTACTTCAACTATATCAACAAGGAAGTCGTCACCTATATCCATAGAATCAACCACTCCACCAATCGTATCCTACTTACGGGTAACTCCATGGGTGGCTATCACTCCGCCAATCTCTTTTTAAGAAACCCTCAAACCTTTGAAGGCTGTATTTGTCTTAGTGGTGTCTATGACGCTTCTTACTTCTTTGATGGCTGGATGAATGACTTAGTAAAACTAAATTCACCCGTTCATTATCTACAGGATATGAAAGAAGATGATCCAAAAGTCAAACTCTATCAGGATAGAAGTATCATCTTATGTATCGGACAAGGCCGTTGGGAAGAAGAAGGCTTAGCTACCCAACCGATATTGACCAAAGAATTCGAAAGACTACATATACCAGTTTTCTCTGATTACTGGGGATATGATGTCGATCATGACTGGCCCTGGTGGCAAAAAGAGATTGTCTATCTTTTACCAAAAGCACTCGCGAAAGTCTATTCTCATTACCCATATAGAAAGCATTAGCACGATAGCGCACCTATCGTGCTTTTCTTTTGACAA
>CACXYG010000064.1:7537-10877 GCA_902771745.1 uncultured Erysipelotrichaceae bacterium
TAGAGCGGTTGCACAAAGTCACTTTATCTTCTATAACCGGTGCATAGCAAAAAGAACCCCCCTTTAATTCTGCTTGAAATGGAGGTAATGTTCATGAATTTTGTCTTTATATCACCAAACTTCCCTTCCAACTATTATCACTTTGTGGTTGCTTTACATAAAAATAATGTCAATGTTCTAGGTGTCGGAGATACACCCTATGACAGTTTAAATAACGAACTAAAAGAAGCGTTGACGGAATACTATTATGTCTCTGATTTAAATAACTATAACGACTTAATCAAAGCCATGGGTTATTTCACCTTCCGGTATGGAAAAATCGATTGGGTAGAATCCCTAAATGAGTTTTGGCTTGAAAATGATGCCAAACTGAGAAGTGATTTTAATATCACCACTGGTTTAAACAGCTTAGAGATCTCAAGATACAAACTCAAATCCGTCATGAAGAAGTATTACCAACTGGCTGGTGTAAAAACGGCTCGTTATGAACTGGTCAAAGATAAAGAAGACTGTCTTAAGTTCATCAAAGAAGTCTCTTATCCTGTCGTCATCAAACCAAACAATGGGGTTGGTGCTTCTGATACCTGGAAGATCAAGAACGAAGAAGACTTGGATACCTTCTTCTCTCGTAAAAGAGAAATCGAATATATCATGGAAGAATATGTCGACGGCTATATCAGAACCTTTGATGGTGTCTCTGATTCTTTAGCTCGTCCACTTTATACCGTTTCTCATGTTGAGATGGATTCCTTGATGGATTCTGTCTTAGAGAATCATTCCTGCTGGTATTATGTCGATAAAGATATCCCGATGCCTTTAAGAAATGCGGGTGAAAAAGTTCTTCTTGCCTTCCAGGCAAAGAACAGATTCTTCCATTGTGAATTCTTTATCGCCAAAAGCGATAAACCAGGAAGATGGAAGAAAGGGGAAGTTCTAGGTCTTGAAGTCAACATGCGTTGTCCAGGTGGACCGACCGTCGACATGGAAAACTTCTCCGGTTCTCTTGATCTATACCAAGTCTGGGCTGATATGGTCGCCTATGGTGAAAATAGACATCCTTTAGGTGATACTCGATATTATTGTAACTATATTGGTAGAAGAAATAACCGTAACTATAAGCACACCACCACTGAAATAGAAGAGAAGTATCATGATGTGATCAAGATGCAAGGAGAGATACCTTTTGCTCTATCGGATGACATGGGAGACTACTTCTATATGGCCAATTTCAACACCTTTGAAGAAGGACGTGATTTTGCCCGTTTTGGCCTTGAGGAAGAAACCTCTGATGGTCATGACATCGATTTGAATCAAGAGGCTCCTGTAGCCGTTAAATAAGTGTTAACAACTTAAAAAGGATCACAGGCCTATTGGAAACTTTTTATTTTGATGTATAATATGGGTAGTTAAGGTAGTTTTAATATCCTGCGAGGTGCTTATGATATATTTCCTGAAAAAATCCACCCCTTCCAAGAAGGGTACCTATCTTCAGATCTACACCAATTTCTATGATCCCGAGACAAAGAAGAAGAACACGAAGTCCTTCAAGGCCCTGGGCTATGTCTCTGACCTGAAGAATCAGGGCATCGAGGATCCTATCGCCCATTACACCGAGTATGTCAAGAAGCTCAACAATGAATTAGCACAATCAAAGGAGACACAGATATCCCATCAGTCATCCTCCATGTATCTTGGCCACTTCCTCATAAAGGCAGTGTTCGACCATCTCGGAATGGACCAGGACATCGACATCGTCTCCTCCTCCCTTGCCTGCCAGTATTCCTTCTCCAGCATGTTCAGGACGCTCTGCTATGCACAGATCCTCTCACCAGGCTCGAAGCTGAAGGCCTTCGAGAGAGTGATACCGAACATCTATCCTGCCAAGGACTATTCCTACGACCAGATCCTGGATGCGGTCCATTTCCTTGGAACGGACTATCACAAGTACATCGAGGTGCTCAATCACCACATCTCCGGATGCTGGAAACGCAATACCAGCAGGACCTATTTTGACTGCACGAACTATTATTTCGAGATGGATCTGGAATCCGACTTCCTCAGAAAGGGTCCAAGCAAGGAGAACCGGAAATGTCCGATCATGGGACAGGCCCTGCTTCTTGATGGGGAACAGATCCCGCTGGACACGGAGTTCTATCCAGGGAACGAATCCGAGAAGCCATATCTCAGAAAGAGAATCGAGGACATGAAGAACAGGAACAACGTCAGCGGAAAGGTGATTCAGGTTGCTGACAAGGGTCTGAACTGTGCAAGAAACATCTATGCAGCCGTGAAGGAGGCAAAAGATGGCTATATCTTCTCAAAATCGATCAAATCTCTTTCCAGGATGGAGATGGAGCTTGCTCTCGAGAATGACAACTCTCTCAATCCATGGATTGATGTGAGAAATGAGATGGGCGATCTTCTCTATCGCTACAAGGTCCTCCATTCCATTGACAGGAATGAGAAGGTGAATGACTATGACGAATATGACTATCGCTGCAGAATCAATCCGGATGACAAGGAGGAGACATGCTTCAGGGTGAAGGAGAAGAGGATCATCACCTACAATCCAGCCCTGGCCAGGAAGCAGAGGGCGGAGATTGATCGCGAGATCGACAAGCTGAAGGATATCATCTCATACAGGGAGGCAGTCAGGGAGGAACTCGGTGACAAGGCCAAGTACATCCAGTTTGAGACGAAGGACAAGGAAGGCGAGAAGGTCAAGATCGCAGCCTCCCTGAATGAGGGCAAGATCGATGAGGACAGACGCTGTGCTGGATACAACATGCTCGTGACCTCCGAGATCAAGGCCGATCCCAAGGAGATCTATGCCGTCTATCACAATCTGTGGAGAATTGAGGAATCGTTCAGAATCCTGAAGACATATCTTGAGGCAAGACCGGTGTTCCTGCATGACAAATATGCGATCAAGGGTCATTTCCTGATCTGCTATGTTGCCCTGACTCTTCTCAGGCTTCTCGAGCTGAAGACATTTAAGGATGAGATTCCGGCAGCCCAGCTTGTCGAGTTCATGCGACAATACAAAATCACGAAAAACTATGACCAGTCCTATATCAACAACGCGACATACAGCAAGACATATGAGCAGATAAAGGAAAAACTCGGTCTAAGCAAACTAGGCAATGTCTATCTCTCTCAGAAAGATGTTGACCTGTTGCTCGAGACCGAGCTGTGATGATGGTTTAACTACCCATTTCTAGGGGTAAATCCTAAAGTCAGGTATTATAAGACTTTCTATTAAAAGAAAAAAGCCCACAAAGTGGGCTTACATGACATCGTTATAGGCAAGGGCATGGCCAAGATATTCATGACCAGAGAC
>CACXYG010000065.1 GCA_902771745.1 uncultured Erysipelotrichaceae bacterium
CTGGGCCGCATCACCTTGGACGGCTTCCATTTCCCTTATTATAAGGGAAGGGCCGCAGATGAAGGATGGCCATCCTTCATCTGCCATTTACAATATACGTATCAATAGAAAATCGTAGAGATTGTCATCAATGTATCCTGTCTGTTTGAGCATGCTCAAACAGACGACCGAGAGGTCGTCGATTGATTTATGGATTGATTGAGCTATACTATGTATAGTTATTTATCGGAATAACATGTGCCGTTTCTAAGCATCGCGTGAATCAGGCGCAACAGCTTGGAGCAACCGGCGATTACAGCTGCCTTGTAGGAGGGGCCGCTGTTTTTCTTTTTCAGTACATATCTTGTGATCATGTTCTCAGCCTTGGACATGATCATGTTGATGACTGCCACATACAGCGTTGCCCTTAGATGGGGGTTGCCCTTCTTGGTGATATGCATATGCTCACCGGTCATCTGACCAGACTGCATGACGGCCGGATCCAGACCGGCATAGGCAATCAGTGAATCGGCCTTGGGATAGGCATTGATGTCACCGATTTCCGCAATCAGTCTCGTGGCCGTGACATCGGCAATCCCAGGTATTGTCTTCAGCAATGCGAATTCGGGCAGGTTTTCCGCTTTGGAAATCATCGAATCCATGACTCTTTCGGACTCATTGATGATTCCCTTCACTCTGGCTGACATCATTTTTACTTCCTTGACTTTATAGGAGTCTGGAGATGCGCCGGAAACATGGGTCTTGGCATATGCTGCAATCTTTTCGGCCAGTTCATCCGTTGAGACTCTTCCGTGTCTTGGCAACTTCATCAAGAAATTTTTCACCTGTTCCTTTGATCTGATTTTTGATGGATGACCATAATGGGAGATGATCGCCAATGATTTCGGCGAATCAGGTTCGATTACTTTGTCGAAGCATGGCCAGACATCATCCAGACAGCGATGATATCGACCTTTTTCGACAATCTTCACTTCAAGAAGATAGTGGTAGAATCTTCCCATGTCTCTGAGACTGACATGGATTTCATCATCGTTCCTGCCTTCTCTCAGTGGTCTTAAGTAATACACTTCAGCAATGGTCCTGCAATCCAACGAATCATTCTTGGTCGGCCTGATCATTGCCTTTCTGACCTTTGCGGATTCCAGTGGTGAAATACCGTATCTTCTCATACCGATGGAATCAAGATAGCGTTCCAGTGTATGGCTGTATACACCGGTGAACTCGTAGACTGCAGCAGGGTCGCTTCCCGTCTCTTCCCTTATCCCGCCTCTCAGGGCATCGAGCTTGGCAAAGTCTTCCAGGTCATGTCTGATGACCGTTGCCTTGCCGGCAGGTTTTCCGTGATCGAGGAATCCCTGCATGTGACTGCTTCCCTTGGAAACGTCGAACGAAATGATTGGACCATTCATGATTTCAATGGCTCCTTTCTGGATGTTTCCGTCATAGGCTGGGTTCCCTTGCTTTCCGGCAATCCAATTTTCATGAACGTGATTCGAAATGACCTGTGGTCTTTCAATTAGGTATAAACTGTCTTTCGCCAAAAAGAGGGGATGCGGAATTTTTAGTTTCGAGTTGATACTCTAAAAGGGTTTTTCCGTCATTCCCGAAGTCATCTTCCGCATGCCTGCGTAAGAAAAACCAGGAGACCTCATCAGTCTCTGCCACAGACGGCAACTCTATTGTAAGTCGCCGCATATCCCATGGGATATGCCTATGGTAGTGACCAAGGAATCATCCTGGTATTAATCATATGAAAAGACGGCCTCCCGAAGAAAGCCGCCAAGGTCGCAGGCTGCGCAAAGCTATTGCGACTGATATATTCCATGTTCACCAATGGAACGTGCTACTCCGAAAAGGAGTGACACCACTATTTTAGAACAGTCATTCATTAATTCCAAGTGCCGGACCTCCGACATATCTTTTGCCATGGCAAAAGATATGGGAATGATATAGACACAATTCAATCAATTAATGCTTAACTATGCTTATCCAATTTTTGTGCTCGATGTTAGCCTTCTTTATGGTTCACTTGAAAACTTTAAATCTAGTTTATCTGTTAAACAAAATGTCAACATTGAAGATGTTATCTTTTACTGTGAGAGTCACTTTACCATCATATTTAGAGACAATATTTTTCATGGATTTGACACCGAAGCCATGAGAGCTTTTGTCTTGTTTATTCGTGACGGGAAGATTGTGTTCCATGATGACTTGACCAACGAAAGGATTCTCAATATGGATAGAAGTATATTTCTCGGTTCCTTTGACAATGAAGGTGATGTATTTGGCTTTCCCATCTTCTACTTTACTTGTCGCTTCAATCGCATTAGATAAAGCATTACCAACGAGAGAATATAGATCATATACATCTAAAAACGAAAGGCGTGAAGCGTCCACCATGGTATTGAATTCGATGTGATTTCGATAACAAATATTTCCATTTTCCGTCAATAATACATTGAGTGCTTCATTCTCTGTTTTGAATTGATTTTCAAACATGAAGACACTATCAGAGATATCTTTGATATCTTTTTCTTGAAGATTGAGTTTCCCATTTAAGAGAGCGTTTAAGCGATGCTTTAAATCATGATAAGTTGCCATCGTGGATTTGGAGATCTCATAATGTTTAATATTCTGTGAATATAGAGTTTGAATGATCTCTCCTTCTTTTTCTGTCTTTTCTTGTTTTAGCATAATAAAGATAATAAATAAAACAAGCAAACTAGAAATGATGGAATAGATCTTAGATATCAAGGACTGGAATTTTAAATCCGCATTGCCAATAACAACCGTAAGAGAAGAAAGAATGATATCGACTAAAACGACAAAACCTGTGATCATCAAGGTTTTCGGTGGGTTTTTAAAGATGGAATAAAGATGATTTTTCTTAAAAACTAGAGCGAAGATAGTGAATAGAGTCAAATGAACTAGGATATAGACAATAAGGTATAGATAGTTATTATATAAAGTCACTCCCTCTCCAAAGATCGCGTCCAAAGTCAAACTGATGGTAGCGGAGATGGAGTGATGCAATAAATAGCTTGTGGCCGCGAAGAACAATCCGTTGAACCATGTGATTTTCACGCACGCGAGAATGGTCAAATAAGTGAAGAAGAGAATGCTAAGATACATGAAGATACAATATAGATAATCGACAAAATAATTTTCAATCCTCACTAAAGGAATAAAGTAAGTGAGAGTTGCAAAAACAAGAAAACTAAGAATGACTCTCAAAAGATAATTTTTCCTTCTCTCAAGGAAATAAGCGATAAATTGTCCGTAACAAAAACACTCGATAAAAATTAATAAATTCACATTGTTAACAAAAGTAAAGATCATAAAGAACCTCCTAAGAAGCGAGAGAAGTCAGTCATGAGTTCCTTCTTTCGATTTCTGGAAATCAATACCACTTCATCGTTATCTAAAGTCAGATCATACTTGTGAATCCCTTTGACATGATTGAGATTGACAAGATAACAATAATTACAACGAGAAAACTGACAATTATCCATCTTATCAATGATTTCTTTTAGAGCTCCTCTCGTGGTAAAGTTTCCCTTGGTCGTATGATAAATCACATTGTGTTTCTGCACTTCGATATAGAGAATATCGGAATGCTTAAACACATTCTTTCCATTATTTAAAGAGATTATCTTATCATTCTGTACTTTTTCATTGGCCACACGGATAATCTTGTTCATCTTAGAAAAGAAGGTGGAATCATTCAAAGGCTTTAAGATGTAATCTAAAGCGTTGACTTCATAACCAGAGATCGCATATTGAGAGAGATTAGTCAAAAAGATGATGATGACATCTTTATCCTTTTGTCTCACTTTCTTCGACAATTCCATGCCGTTGATATCCGGTAATTCAATATCAAAGAAAATGACATGGAAATGCTTTTTATCCTGACAAAGATATTCCTTTCCACACGTAAATAGAGTCAAAGAAAGGTTTAAGTGATTATCTTGACAATAACGGTGGAAGAGAGAGGTGAAGCGCTCTGCGTCGTTTTTATCATCCTCAATCAAAGCAAATTTAATCATGGTCGAAGTCCTCTATAATTAAAATACCAAAAAGCAGAAAATAGGAATAGAGCTTTCTATTCCTATTTTCGCTATTGAATACTAATTTTCTTCCTTCTGTCTAAGGCGGAACACGCTATAAACTACCAAAGCGACAATTCCCGCACCTACAACACCATCAATGACATATAACCAGATACGCCAAGGAGAAATCTTGTAGCTGACGATAGCGCCAGGAGCAGCACCTTGCATCAAGTTGGAGTTAGCGTAGGCAAAGGCGATATCCTTCATAGAGTGTCTGATGCAGTGATAGTAAGTGGCAGTAGACTTATCAGCTAAAGTGACCGTCTGGAAGTCCATAGCTTTCTCGGTGGCCATGAAGTGCATTCTCACATCACATCCAGCTCTTAATAACTTATCGACATTACCAGGCATAGCTTCTAAGCCCATATCGGTAGAGAAGACACCTTGGAAGCCCCATTCTCCACGAGTCATATTCGTGATCAAATCATAGCTAGCGGCTTGCCAATCAGTACCGATGTGAGTGGCAGCACCCATCAAACCAGAGCAACCTCTGACCACTTTCTTAGCGATAGTTCCTTTATCATCAGAGATGTACTTCAAAGTCTTTCTAGATTCCTTCAAAGCGATTTCGAAAGCCTTCATATCCGTTTCACGATAAGCTTGTTCTGTACACCAAGCGAGCATGGAAGTACAAACACCCTCATAAGAGTGCCATCCAAAGTGTTTGAGATAGCAAACCAACCCTTTTTCTTCCGCACCAGAGACTGTTTTAGCACAAATCTTACCAGTCAAGACAGGATCTTCAGAATAATATTCGAAGTTTCTGCCGTTGAAAGGAGAACGATGCAAGTTGGCGGCAGGGCCATACCAGCCGTTGATGGCGATATCTTTTTGAAGAGCTTCTTCACCGATGGCTAAGCCATATTCATAGGCTAAATCGACATTGTAAGTGGCAGCAACAAGAGGTTCAGCGCAATAGGCGCAAGTGTCAAATCCACCACCAGTACCAGTCAATCCTAAGCCTTGTGGGCCATCGTGATCAGCAGTAGCGGGTTTGCCGATAGAGGCGACTTCGGAAGTACCAAAGGCTCTTAACACCATCGGTAAAGCTTCATCATAATCGAGCTGATCTAACAATTCTTCATAACGAGGATCGTAGTAATCCGCACCTCTCAAATCAATCAAGCCCAAGCCGTTATCCTGCTTCATCTTAGGCATCTCACTCTTCTTGACAAGAGAAGTATCCGTTTCCCCAAGTTTAGGATCAGTCTTGTAATCAAAGCCGCGCATTTCCTTTAAATATTGCTCTGCTAAGTTTCTGTTCTCGCTAGGAGCAGTAGGGAAGGTGTTCTTCCAGTCTGCTCTAGTGAAGATGGTAGCTTCATTGCCTTCCATATAATCAGAGATCTGATCAAAGTGGTTGGTAGCAGCCACAAATTTGGCATCCTTATCCATGAGCGCTTTGGCAGGGAATGGAAGAGGATTTCCATTCTCATCCCATTGAGCTTGAGCATTGATTTCGGATTTTCTCGGATTGGCATTGGTATAGAACTCCGTATTAGCAATATGAGCGACTTTGCTATCGAAAGCTTCATGAGAGTTCTTACCTAAAGTGATAGTGTAATCCCCATTTTCAAGGACATAACATCCCTTCGTGCCATCGTTGTTATCATGGCGATAAGAGTAGGAGGCCATCTCTTCTTTCAAGAATTCTAATTTGACGTTCTTCTTCTCTCCGGCTTTGACTTCGACTTTGTCAAAAGCGATTAAGTTCTTTGTCGCTTTTTCAATGTGTAAGTCTTTATCAAACTGTGTATAAGGAGCAGTGTAATAAAGCTGAACCACTTCCTTACCATCTCTAGCACCCTTATTGGAGACTTCTACTTCCACAGAAATCTTATCTCCACCATCGGAGAAGTTAACAATCTTCTGCTCAAAGGTGGTGTAGGATAAACCGTATCCAAAAGGATAATTGACCGCGCCCTTAGTCTTTAAAGAACCATCCGCATTCAATTCTCCATACACAAAGGAAGGATCCATCTCAGAAGCAGTCTCATAATAACGGTATCCGTAATAGATACCTTCTTCATATTCGTAGAAATAGACACCATGTTGGCCATTCCACAAGGATAAATCTAAGGTGTTAGCATATTGGTGATCACCAAAGTTGATGATGGAAGGATTCTTCAAGATATCATTGTCCCAGATATCCACGGTTCTACCACTAGGGTTAACCTCACCGGCTAAGATATCTCCTAAAGAATCAAAGCCCATAGAACCAGGTCCAGAAATCCACAAAATGGCATCCGCCTCATATTCTCCCTTCATCAATTCTTCGATTTCCATGATGTTGGAGCTGTTGATGACGGCGACGACATTCTTACATTTCTGCTTAGCTAATTTTAAGGTTTCTTTTTCTGTGGTAGTCAAGGCTAAAGCATGTCTTGTTCCATCAGAATATTCTTTGTCGTATAAGTTACCGCCTTCACCGGCATTTCTACCGATATAGACGACAGCAGTAGAATTAGAGGTGTTCTCTAATAAACCATCATAAACACTGGTTTCAAAGTTGTAGATGGTCGGATCAGCTCCGTTAAAGGCACCCTCACCAATAGTAGCACCACCATCTTTGATCTCTTTGACCGGGGTAGCACTATCTAATAATTTATTAGAGACTGCTGGGTTGACTTGGAAGTGTTTCGCTAATCCTTCCACAGAAGTGACGATATAGTCTTTGCTAGTATCCACAGCACCAGAACCAGTTCCTCCAAAGACAGGATCTCTATAACGATATCCAAAAGGAACGACATTGCTCTGCTTGGCTAACGGTAAAGTATTATTAGAGTTTTTCAATAATACAATACCTTCATCTGTGATCTTCTTGGTCAGTCTAGCGGCGTTCATCAAAGAGCCGTTCTCTCCCATGGCAGAAGGACAGACTTGTTCATAATAATTCTTGTCCCAACTCTCTGTACCTTCGATATTGATGACTTCTCTTTCGCCCCTAGCAATATAGGTGTCTAAGGTCTTAGACCAGATTTCTGCTTCGACATTTGCGGCAATCATCGCTGCACTTGTCACTGCAATGATTGGAAATGTAATCAAAGCAAATGTCTTTTTACGCATAAATCTTCTTTTGCAGTGTGGTGATGAAAAATTTCGAAATCATCGCGCTTTCTTTGAATAGAATGTTCGATATCGCACCATTTTTGGTGTCAAAGCC